>JAAHGR010000789.1 GCA_010672425.1 Symploca sp. SIO2E6 | reverse complement strand
TCGGGAGGGCAGTATGGGGATGCTCCCCAGTTACCGGTAACGGTGGCTTTGCGGGAAGGTAATGCTCAAGTTGCTACTTCTGTCAAGGAGTTGTTGGCAGTACGTTCCCCGGAAGATTTGGATATTATTGATGCTACCTTTGCTGGCTCATTGGGAGTGGATGGAGGTATTGTCAATGCCAGGGGAGAGTTAAAGGGTGGTACTTTAGTTACTCAAGCTACAGCATCAGGGATTCAACTTAACCCTTTAGTGCCACAGTTACCGGTGACTGTGGCTTTACGGCAAGGTAATGCCAAGGTTGCGACTTCGGTTAAGGAATTACTTGCAGTACGTACACCGGAGGATTTGGGTAATATCGATGCTACCTTTGCAGGATTATTAGGAGTGGATGGGGGTAGGGTGGCTGCGGCTGGGGAGTTAAAGGATGGTACTTTGGTTACTCAAGCCACAGCATCAGGGATTCAACTTAATCCCTTAGTGCCTCAGTTACCGGTAACCGTGGCTTTACGGGAAGGTAATGCTAAGGTTGCCACTTCGGTTAAGGAGTTACTCGCAGTACGTACACCGGAAGATTTGGGTAAGATTGATGTTACCTTTGCAGGATTGCTGGGAGTGGATGGGGGTAGGGTTGCTGCTACTGGGGAGTTAAAGAGTGGTGTATTAGTAACCCAAGCTACAGCATCAGGGATTCAACTTAACCCCTTAGTGCCACAGTTACCAGTAACGGTGGCTTTACGGGAAGGTAATGCTCAAGTTGCTACTTCGGTTAAGGAGTTACTCGCAGTACGTAAACCGGAAGATTTAGGTAATATCGATGCTACCTTTGCAGGCTTATTGGGAGTGGATGGGGGTAGGGTTACTGCGGCTGGGGAATTAAAGGGTGGTACTTTAGTTACTCAAGCTACAGCATCAGGGATTCAACTTAACCCCTTAGTGCCTCAGTTACCGGTAACGGTGGCTTTACGGGAAGGTAATGCTCAAGTTGCGACTTCGGTTAAGGAGTTACTCGCAGTACGTAAACCGGAAGATTTGGGTAAGATTGATGTTACCTTTGCAGGATTGCTGGGAGTGGATGGGGGTAGGGTTACTGCTACTGGAGAATTAAAGGATGGTACATTAGTTACTCAAGCTACAGCATCAGGGATTCAACTTAACCCCTTAGTGCCTCAGTTACCGGTAATGGTGGCTTTACAGGAAGGTAATGCTCAAGTTGCTACTTCGGTTAAAGAGTTATTGGCAATACGTACACCAGAAGATTTGGGTAATATCGATGTTGGTAAGATAGATGTTACCTTTGCGGGATTATTGGGAGTGGATGGGGGTAAGGTTGATGCGGCTGGGGAGTTAAAGGGTGGTACTTTAGTAACTCAAGCTTCGGCTGCGGATATTCAATTAAATAATTTGCTTCCTTTACCGGTTCCTTTGGCTCTCCAGGGAGGTAATCTAGAATTGTCTGGTGCAGTCAACCAGTTACTAGCCTTTAACCAACAGCGGAATTTGAGTAGCTTTGAGGCTAAGTTTGCCGGACAAGTAGCGGGAGCCGATGGTACTGCTCGAGTTAGGGGTAAATTGGATAGTGGTCAGTGGCAAACTAATATTGCTGCTGCTAATATCAATACATTAGAAGTAATCTATCAGTTGGGATTAGAACCGGAAGCTCTTTTCGCCTCCTTTGAACCGGAACAACTGACCTTAAATGCTAAGTTAGATTTAGCGGGAGCACTGCAACCCTTACTGCAACCGAATCCGACGGCGGCGGTTCAAGCTAACCAGTTAGTGGTACAGTTGGGAGAACAATTCTTGGATGCTAGGGGTAAGGTACTGCTATCAAATCTGGCGACTAATCCCGAAATTGCTAATTTAGACCTCAAGATTGCTAAATTAGCTTATGATGCTGGTGCTTTGCCCCTTAGTCGGCTAGTTACCACAGTAGTGGCTGAGCAGGAGTTGTTGAATGCTGAGTTTTTACCTAGGGAAATCCAGATAGCTGGGACAGGGACTTTTCAGGGTAACTTAAAGGGGACAAACCTCATTTCAGCACCCTTGACTCCTGGTAACTTAAACCTAGTGGGAGAACTAGAATTAAGGAATTTTGCCGTTAATGAGTTGGCATTCGATCCCTTAATGGAGGGTAAGGTGCAAGTTCAAACCGGCAAGAGAGTCGCTGTGAATTTGCGGGGGACTACAGATGTAATGGCTGCTAGTTTAGTACCCTGTACTAGTAGCCGCTGCCAATTTCCCTATCTCCCCACTGCTTTGGAATTTCGCCAAGGAGTAGGAGAAAATGCGATCGCGGCGGTGGGTAAGCGCCGGGGTGAGGTTTTCGCCCTCTCGATACAACAGTTTCCCCTAAGTATACTGAATATTGCTCCTGCGGTACAAGTGGGTATCTCATCTCCTGTAGCCGGGGAAGTGACAGGGAATGTAGATGTTAACCTCTTTACCCTAGCAACTGTTGGTAATCTAGATATCCAAAAACCGGGAATTGGTTATTTGCAAGCCGAATCTTTTAGTGGGGGTTTTTCCTACCGCGATGGTATTGCTCAATTAACAGAAGCTTCCCTGGCATTAGGAAAAAGCCTCTACAATTTAGAAGCTGGCATTGATCTGAATACCGGCAACCTCAATGGTAAGATTGCGATCGCTCGGGGTTATGTGCAAGACTTATTACAGACTGTTGGTTGGTTCGATATCCAGGATTTAGCAAGAGGGATTAAAGAGCCGGAAGGGAAGGCAGCAGATGTGCAACCAATAGAGAGTGTCGGCTCTCCTAACGCTTCCCTAGCACAGCAACTGCAACTGTTGGCAAAAATCGAGAGGCAGTTGCAACTGTTAGCCGCCAAGGCACGGGAACCGGGAATTCCCAGTCAGTTGGATATCCAAGGAGGTTATACCGGAGAAATTACCCTAGCTGGGAATTTAGCACAACCCCAGATTAACTTTAATCTCCAAGGTAATGATTGGTTATGGCGTACTCAACCAGATTATAGTCGGTTGGAGGAGTTGCAGGTTATTGAGGTAGGGAATTGGGAATTGGGAATTGGGAATTGGGAATTGGGAATTGGGAATTGGGAATTGGGAATGGAGAATGGGGAATTGGGAATGGAGAATGGGGAATTGGGAATGGAGAATGGGGAATTGGGAATGGAGAATGGAGAATGGAGAATTGGGAATTGGGAATTGGGAATGGAGAATGGAGAATGGAGAATTGGGAATTGGGAATTGGGAATTGGGAATTGGGAATTGGGAATGGAGAATGGGGAATTGGGAATTGGGAATTGGGAATGGAGAATTGGTAATGGGGAACAACAAATAACCAATGACCAACAACCAACAACCAATAACCAACAACCAATAACCAATAACCAACAACCAATAACCAATAACCAACAACCAATAACCAACAACCAACAACCAACAACAAATAACCAATAACCAACAACCAACAACCAACAACCAATAACCAATAACCAATAACCAATAA
>JAAHGR010000788.1 GCA_010672425.1 Symploca sp. SIO2E6 | reverse complement strand
GTTATGAGGTACAGTAAGAAAAATCCCCCTAAATCCCCCTTAGAAAGGGGGACTTTTACTGCCCCCCTTTCTAAGGGGGGTTGGGGGGATAAAGGTGTACCACATAACAGCGAAAACTGCTGTAAGGATGATCAACCTTGTCACCTTTATAAGGTTACCAGTGCCACCCAAGCCCTGTATAACTGGTTTGAAGCTTTTGATACAGGCTTTTTTCCAATCTCAGCTTTTTCTTTACGAGCCAAACTGAATTCTCGGCAAAAATTTTGGCATTTTGCAGGGGTTGCTCATCCGAACTTCGAGGAGACTGATGGAGCCTCACTAGGAGCTGCAATTAATCAGCAAGCTTACCAGTGGGCACTCAAAAACGCAGGGGAAAGTGCTCTTTCTTACTTTAATAAATTTGGTAACCCCATGGCAATGGGAGCAGATGTTATTCCTGTCATTAAGGGAGGACCTACTTGGCTGTGGAACTATCCTAAGTATAATTTCCTGTTTCTCAATGGTACATACTATTACGTTGTCAGATCTGTAATCCTGAAAACTGACATTAATTATCCAATTCGCGCTGCAAGTGGATTTCATTATTGTCACCTCCTCTCCCCTGCTGCAGCTACAGAATGGATTTATGTTGATGGTCTGAGGCTTAATGCATCGGTTTCTGGCAATACTTTTGTTTATGGTCCTGTGGGTGGCATTGTCAGAGTCCTCCGATTTATTTTGCGAAGTGTACTTCGCCAGGCCAGAATTAAGGGATTTGGATTCTTGAAGCGAATCTAAGAGAATCACAGCAATGGCAACCTAATTTTACTCCTCATTTTTATTCTATATCAATAAGCAGGACTTAGCACAATTATTTGATGCTTTATTGCAATTGATAGCAAATCCGGCATACATACTCTCGTTATGCCCCACCCTGTAGAGACGTTGCATGCAACGTCTCTACAGGAACACCGGGTGGCTATCCCAGATTTAGTATGAGACGTTCTTACAAGATTGGTTTGCTCTGCTTGTTACATCCTATGTAGGATTGCTATAGAGTCAATCTTAAGCATGGGTTTTACTATGACTAGCCTGCTAGAAATTGAAGCCGCTATCAAACAACTGACAGAAGGTAATGTTCGCCAACTATCAGTTTGGCTGCAAGAGTATTTAGGGTCTGCTGAATAAGTAACAAGTAACAAGTAACAAGTAACAAGTAAGAAGGAATGAAGCATTTATCCCGCGTTTTGGGAACTCAAATCCCTAGGTCACCCGGGGATTTCCCCGCTCAGATGCAAGGAAATTGAAGCTGATTTGGCATCAGGAAAGCTGGATAAGTTACTGGCTAAAGCAGAAGCTGATATTGCAGCTAATCAAGTAAGGGATCTAGGAGTATCTCAGAGTTGCACAAAATTTTAGTAGTGGGAGCATCTTGCTCCCTAGAGCACCGATTCAGAAACAGGTGAAAAATGCTAATATGAGAAAGGCAGAAAAAACCTAACATCTAACACCTAACACCTAACGCCTAACACCTACTACCTAGATAAGAAGGGAACACTATTGCCTGCGGCAACAGTCACAGCAAAAGCAGCATTGGGATTTTCCTTTTCATGGTTGAGGATCAGCAAAAAGGAACCAGGTTTTATTCCCTCCCAGAAATCTTTATGCCATTTCTCCGGCACAGAATCTGCTAGTTTTTGGCTTTCAAAATAAACTAAATAAACATCTTCTCTAGCTGGCAATTCTTTAATCTTGACAGAATCAGCTGGCATAAAGGACATCGCTAGTGCCAAAGCTTCGTTTTGGGTGCGCTGGCTGTGGTTGGTTTGTTCAAATAGCAGTGAAATGTAATAAGCTACACCGTCATCATAAGCAACATTGATATAGTTATTTTTGTATCTACCAGATTGATCATCACCCAAGTTAAAACCGTGGACACTATCAAAATTGGCTCGTGTATCTCCTAATCCTGCTCCATTTCTACCCATGGGTTGAGGTAGTTGAGGAGGTGCTGATAGTTGAGTAACTTGCTTGATGGTTGATTCTGGAGATGTTGCTGAAGAGGCAAGAGGAGAAGCCGCTGGAGATGTCTGTTGAGTCATTGGCAACACCGGGAAGAGGTAACCCATAAGTCCAAATAGCAAGATTGAAGAGAGATAACCCACAACTCCCATCACTAATATGGGAGGCAGATAACCAATCAGCCTCATCAAGAATATGCTCGAAGATATCAGGATAACTTTTTTAGGGCGTCGTAGTTTGAGCATCACTTACCTCTTGCGTTGACTACTAATCCACATTTCTGATTTACCAACTACTAATCCGTACAGTTAGATATTTATTTTTCTAAACAAGATAAATCAGTCGTAAGATATTGACATAGAACTTTTTAAGTGTTAAGTAGCTGAGTGATGAGTGATGAGTGATGAGTGATGAGTGATGAGTGCTTAGGATTGCACTAACAACCTAACACCTAACACCTAATACAGTTCCTCTACTTCCTTTAAGGATAATCCCGTAATCTGGGCAATAAACTCCAAATTACTCCCTGTCTGTTTCATAGTTCTAGCAATATCCCGTTTTTCCTTGTTTCGTCCTTCCAACTCCGCTGCGGCTTTTGTAGTCGAGATAATACTGTTCTCATACTGCTTATCCTGCAAATATTGCTTATAAAGGGCACTTTCTTCTTTGGATAAACGCTCCTCCTGCAGGCGATCTTTTGCCTCGGTTAATCCTTGAGCAGAAAATTCTTCTTTGATCTCGCTATTTTTCAAAAAGTAGATCCATTCATCCAAACTATCCTTTGTCTCATCATCAAAGTTATTGACTTTTAGAAGATAGTATTCAGTAAAAATATCATGTATTGCTTTTTGGTTAAACAACTCTTGCTGAGTTGACGAGAGTTCTAGCTGATCATCTAAATGTCTACCCTGAAACTGTATACGTCCCTCATACACATAGTCATCTCCCTTGCCTAGAGGAAAATAAACAATATGAATGGAGTAGACTTTTTTAATCTTTTCGTAAGCTTCCCCTCGATTGAGATATTCTGTAATCAGAGTAGAGCTTCCATAAAGCATACGGTGAAAATAGTCTTGTTCTGTATCATTTTGTACTTCAATTAATAGTAATTCTCCCTGGGTACTTCTAGCTAAAATATCTACTCGATTAAATTTACTTTCCTTAGTTAAAGGGTTGCTTTCACTTTCGAGGATCGACTCAATCTTAATCGAGTGTCCCAACAATTCGCTAATGAAGCCTGCCAAAATAACATGGTTAGCCTTGTCTCGTAGCAGTTTTTTGATGGCCCAATCGAATCGAATGTGTCTCATTTTTTAAGTAATAAGTGCCTAATAGCGAATTAAAAATTAAAAATTGATAGAATCGCTGAAAATGAGTAATGAGCAGTAGAGGGACATCCGCCCCAAAAAGAAAACGAGAAACAAGTCAGTTTCCCTTAAAACCTTCTGCCTTCTGCCCTCTGCCTTCTGCCTTCTTTCTCAAGAGA
>JAAHGR010000787.1 GCA_010672425.1 Symploca sp. SIO2E6 | reverse complement strand
TCAGGAGAAGTGCGAGAAATTGATGTCTGGTTTGCTCCCGACTCCGAGAGGACCAGCAATCTTCCCACCCTAGGATTATTGGGGCGCATCGCTCAAACTCCAATACTCATAGAACCTTTCCGTAATGCCGCTAGCTCTGACGAAATCTGTGATTGTCTATTAAAATTGTTAGAAGTTAGAGGTGAGTTGCAGCGTGAAGCTAATCGCAATCAGCTTAAACTTGCTCCAGCAGCAATTCCCAAGTTATGGATACTCACCCCAACCGCCTCGGCAACACTGTTAGAAGACTTTGGAGCCAAAGTTGATGAGGGTTGGTTAAATGGTGTGTATTTTGCCCCAAAGAATTTCAGGACAGTGATCATTGTCATCCACCAGTTACCTCGTAGTCAAGAAACGCTGTGGTTAAGGATTCTAGGAAGGGGAAGAGTACAACAGCAAGCAATTGATGAGTTGGAGGCACTACCAGAAAATAATTCTCTACGTTCCAATACCCTAAAGTTATTGTATAACTTGCGGCAAAATTTGGAAGTAAGACAAGCTAAAGAGCTAGAGGAAGGAGATAGGGAGATAATTATGCGTTTAGCACCACTTTATCAACAAGACCGGGAAAAGGCGATCCGGGAAGGAGAGCAGCGAGGCATTCAACAGGGCATCCAACGGGGCATTCAACAAGGCATCCAACAAGGAGAGCAGCGAGGTATTCAACAGGGCATCCAACAAGGCATTCAACAAGGAGAGCAGCGAGGTATTCAACAGGGCATTCAACAGGGAGAGCGCTTGGTAGTACACAACTTGCTGCAAGTGCGCTTTGGTAATATGGATGAGGAACTAGCAGCAATTGTTGAGCCATTATTGGCACTATCGCCGGAGGAATTTACCCCCATGCTGTTGCAATTATCCCGTGAGGAGTTGTTAGCTCGTTTTCGTGAGTCCAATTAGTTGCTTCCGTATATTTGTAGGGTAACGCACCGAATAGAAAATGTCTGGCAAGTACTTTCATTGCCAGAGATTACCTTAGTTGCGATCGCTTACAATCTCTGTTAACCTTACCCCCTGTCTGCTGCCTGCTTCTTGCATCAAGATTAATCTTTGAGCTAGGATATATTTAAGTGTGATCGGAAGAATAGGTATTTTCCCCGCTTAGAAATTAGGTTTTTAGGGCAACCCTTATCACAATATTCTGGTAAAATAGGCTAGATTGTCGCGCTTACCCGCCTCTACAATAGTTAGGATGGGTGGAATGAATGGAAATGGAAGAAATGCGATCGCTACCCCACTGAGTCAAACAGACACAAAATATGTTACATCAACTAACAATTGATTATCCAAAAACCTTTCCTGATGCTTTGCAGCAAACCAGAGAACAATTTGAACAAGAAGCAAAATGGGCAATGGCAGTTAAGCTATTTGAAATGAAACGCCTCTCTTCTGGTATGGCAGCAGCATTAATCGGCATTGATAGAGTCTCATTCCTGCTTGGCTTACATCGCTATGGTGTAGCAATGATCGACCTTACTGAAGAAGAATTATTATCAGATTTAGAAAGTGCCTAAAATTGCTATAAACCCGCCCCCACAGGATACGTAATCCACCAATATAGAAAAACTTTATAGCAATGAGCAATCACCTATTATTTCTATCTCTCGCTTGGCTTGGAAAAAATCAGGTTTTGCTTGCAATGCCTCTTCAAAAGACTTCTTCGCTACTTCACAATATTCTAATTGCTGCTGTGGTTCTGTTGCCAAGTTTTTGAATTGTCCGTAAACTTCACCTCTGTTATACCAAGCTAAAGGTTTCGTCAGGCCATCGTTGAAAGGATATTGTTCCGGATCATCGAACTCAATTGCTCGATTATAGTAAAAAAGAGCATCTTGAAAGTCTTTTTTAGCTGCTTCTGTATCACTATTAATCTTTCTGGTTCCAGAGTCGTAGGAAATTTTGCCTAAACAATTGTAAGCTGCTGCAAACTTGTCTTCAGCTTTGATAGCTTGGTCACATTCTTTTTTTCTTTCATTTTCAGGATAACCTAACTTACCCATAATATAAGCTTTGGAAACTCTAGCTGGATAAAAATCAGGTTTTCTCTTAAGAATATCATCAAATTCTTTTAATGCCAACTCATAGACAATTTTTTGAGTATGGTTATCGGTTGCTCGTTCTGCTTCTAAAAGCTTATCCGTGGCTTGATTATGTTTAATAATAATCTGAAACTGAGTAAATAAAACAAGAGATAACCCAGACAACCCGGATAGCATAACCAATACAGCAGCAATTATCCAGCGGGGAACCCTTATACGTTTAATACTATCGATAGTAAAAAACGACTCACCAGGTTTTGGTAGCTTGTTGAGATCATCAATAACCTCCTGAGCTGACTGATAGCGCCTTCCTCGAATAGATTCTTCGTCTACCATCTGCTCCAAAATCTTTTTAAGCCCAGGTTTGACTTTGATTTTACTAGGCCATAAATTTTTACTAGCTTTATCTGTTTTGATTGTTTTGGGATCTTTACCAGTTAGAAGTTGTATCGCCGTTATCCCCAAGGAATATAGATCACTATTAGGAAAATATTCTCCTCTTTGTTGTTCAGGTGGCATATAGTCTACTGTTCCCACCGGAGTTGTTCTCCTTATGCCTCCATGAGGATTACTTGATAAATTGGCAATTTCTTCAATTTTTGCTGCCCCAGTCAAGTAAACTGCACCTTGGTCTGTAATAACTATTTTAGACGGTTTGATATCAAGATGTAAGTAATCACAGTTATGCATAGATACTAAAGTTGTCAGCACTTCTTTAAGAAATTGAAGAACTTGCTGTTCTTTCCAATTATGGTTTAACTTCTGGTTAAAGAAAATATCTTGACTCAAATACCTACCGGTAATAATCTCATAAACCATATAAAACTTGGAGTTTTCATAAAAATAGTCTAATAGTCGAGGTATAGCTCTGTTCAGTCTATTGATTTTTTCTAATTTCGGGCATTCTGCATCAAAGATTTCCTCGGCCTCTTGTAATACCTGTATCTCTTGACTTTGGGGTGAAAACTCTCGAATGATTACTTCTTTTGAAAATGTTTCTGTATCTATCGCTATGTATGTATGATTAATAGCATCAAAGTTTTCTTGATTGAGATAGTTAACGACTTGAATAATTCGATATCTATTTCTCAATATATTGCCAACTGCATTCAGGGGCTCAAGTGCATCAATAACTTCCTCTACAGATTGGTAGCGTTTTTCAGCTTCTGAGCGGATCATCTTTTCCAAAATGTCTGCCAGTTCATCACCAATCAGTCTTCTATCAGATTCATCAATGGTACTATCTCCACGAGGAGCTTGACCAGTTAAAGCTTGTATTGCTGTAACTCCTAGGGAGTATATATCACTACTAGGGTAAACATTTCCTGCCCATAACTCAAGGGGTGCATATGGTGGAGTGCCGTAAGTTTCATATCCTGTTTTTGTCAGCTGCCCGTATTTAGTTGTGCCAAAA
>JAAHGR010000786.1 GCA_010672425.1 Symploca sp. SIO2E6 | reverse complement strand
ACCATCTCTAGGGAACATTCAACACAAATTCCTACTAAAGATTCTGGTTTAACTCCCTTAGATTGCAGATAATGAGCTAATTGATTGGCTCGACAATTCAACTCTCGATAAGTTAATTGCTTCGAGTCCAACACCACTGCCACTGCATCGGGGGTTTGTTCTACTTGTTCGGAGAACAACTGATGAATGCACTTATCCTGGGGATAGTCAACCTGAGTATTATTCCATTCAGTTAATAACGGTAACTCCACCTAAAACTACCTCATTTACTTTACAGTCCAATTGTCGAAAGTTTACAACACGGGGCTACGTTTGCTTCTTCGGTAAGCATAGGGCGAGGAATTTCCATTGGCAAGACAGCGGTTCCCGCTGCAATGATGTACACCTGAATCAGTTATCAAGATTGGATAGATTTTTTCCTTGCCGTTTTTAATGTACCTCGTAACAGCCGAAAGCGCTGTAAATTGTTCAGTATATCGTTTTTTCATCTTTATAATTATTCATACTGTTCAATGCTCTTTGAAGTGATCTGAAAAAACAATAAATATTATCCTGCAAACCTGATTTACTATGTGGTCAACAGTTTTTTTTAATATCTAAAAAGAGGATTATGATCGACTCACTCAGAAGACAAACCTATCAAAATCCTCTAGAAAAAGGTGTGAACCTGAATTAAACCTCTTTTTCAAATAAAGCAAGCCGCAGTCGCTCAGTGGATTCTTCGATTTCTGCTACTGACTCTAGACTCACAACAACACTGTGTTCTATGCCTAAAATCTCTGCCGCGTTAGCCACAGCCGCTTGTTCTTTTTCCTGATAACTACCATCAGCTCTGCTCATTTTGATCGCTTGGTACAACATGGTTCGGTGAAAATCTATAGAGAAATCATAGCTGATACCTTTTAATAGTTCCTCAATGTTGGCGTTTTTCCAATCGAATTGGTGTAGTACTTCGATGTACTCTTGAGGGTTTACGAACAAAAGCTCTTGTTCATCAACATACCACTGGAGTTCAGCGTCTGCTAGTTGGCCATCTGCCCCGGCGATGGCCATCAGTGCGCGACCATAATTCACAGCCACATCAAAATCAACGGGTCGAGTTATATTGTATCTATGCTGGGCATATTTGGTTATTTGTAGACTTTTTCCACTACTCATATTTCGCTCTTTTTCTAGGAACATCCTCGATTTTATTCCCCTTGAGTCATTTGATCAAGTAAGTAGGGCTTGCTGAAAAAAGCTTTGAAGGGGACTTAGGGGAGATTTCTGAATCATAACGACTTTCAATGCAACGATTCCCCTCTGAAATATTTGCCACATCTACCGTCATATCGGCGGTCAGGACTGGTTCAACAGCTAGGGCAATTTCATCGTTGAAATCACTGTTATTGATAGGAATAATAATTTTAATTTTCATAGTTTTAGTTTTTCACTCCCCAGAAGTGGAACAGGCTTCTAGCCTGTTATATCATGTCATGTCTTGTCCAGTGGGAGGGGTAGAATTAAGATAACTTGCAGCCTGCTTGTTACTCTGCCAGAGCATACTCAAAAGCTTTTCAGCTAATACCTGAACGTGAGGTTCTCTCAACATAGTAGTATGGTTTCCAGGGACAACCTGAACCTCCACCGATTGGCTAGAAAATTGGTTCCAACCCCAAGTTGAATCGGTAGGTATGTCATCAAGCATTCCCAACTCATCCTGAAAAACTTCCCTGGTACGGAACAGGGTAATCGGACTTTGATAACCTCCTTGTGGGCGATAACTCATAAAAGCCAATTCATCAGCTTTAATTGTTTGGACAATGCCACGCACTCGGTTGATTCCTGAATTATGCGGCAAAAGATTGACAGTTTCCATCTGCCGTTTGAGATAGTTTAATTGGGCTTGAGGAGTCAAAGGTTGGAGAGTTTCATCGGAAATGTCGAGATTTGTCCCAGATAACATTTCCAGGATATAGGCAATATTAGTCAACCATCGGGTATCATCCCAATCTAGCTGTTTTGGAGTGCTATCAGGAAGCGGAGCGGGAAGATCAAATAAGGCAAGTAAGGCAACTGTTTCTCCCTGCTGTTGTAGTTGTTGTGCCATTTCAAAAGCAACCAAAACCCCAAAGGAATGACCACCAAGGAAGTAGGGACCAGAGGGTTGAAGGGATTGGATGGCTTGGAGGTAGTAGGCGGCTATTTCTTCAACACTACTAAAGGGTTCCGATACCCCATCTAAGGATGGAGGTTGTAAGGCGTAAAAAGGTTGGTTATTGCCCAGATGACGCGCTAGTTGGTGGAAGTAGACCACATTACCACCAGATCCAGCCATACAGAAAAATGGTGGCTGGTTGCCTTTCGGTTGAATAGCAACCAAAGGAGACCAAGAGTGAGTATTAGTTTGTTGGTGCAGTAGAGTGGCTAATTGTTCTAAGGTAGCACCTTGAAAAAGAGCAGATAAAGATAGATTTTTGCCAAATTGTTGCTCAATGTTAGCCATAAGACGTACTGCTAACAGAGAATGACCACCGAGGTCAAAGAAGTTATCTCGGACTCCGATGGGGGAAACACCGAGAATCTCTGACCAAATTTGGGCTAGTTGTAATTCTACCGAGTCCCGGGGAGCAATAAAACTGCTTTCTCTAAGTAAACTTGAAGCATCGGGGATTGGCAAGGCACGACGGTTGACTTTGCCGTTAGGAGTCAGAGGTATTGCTTCGAGAAAGACAAAAGCAGCGGGAATCATGTACTCGGGTAGCTTAGTTTTGAGGAAGGAACGCAAATCATTGATAGTAGTTTTTGCGTCATTAGTAATTAAATAAGCAACCAGCCGTTTGTCTCCTGGAATATCTTCGCGGGCAATAACTACAGCTTCTCGTACCTGGGAATGTTGGGCAAGTACGGCTTCAATTTCTCCGACTTCGATGCGGAAACCTCGAATTTTTACTTGATGATCAATACGTCCGAGATATTCAATATTGCCATCGGGTAAATAACGGGCTAAATCCCCAGTTTTGTAGAGGCGAGAACCGGGTTGATTACTAAAGGGGTTAGGGATAAACTTTGCTTGAGTTAATTCGGGAAGATTGAGATAGCCTCGCGCTAAACCTATACCACCAATATACAGTTCTCCGGGTACACCAATGGGTACAGGTTGGAGATGAGAGTCTAGGATATAGATAACAGTATTAGCAATCGGACGACCTATGGATTCAGGGACATCTTTGTTAAGACTGGTACAGTTAGGTTTTACCTCTCTAGTTGTTGACCAAACAGTAGTTTCAGTAGGACCGTATATATTCCATAAACTGCCTACTTTTTCTAATAAATGCTCCCCTAAAGATTGGGGCATAACTTCTCCACCACAAATAGCTTTTAACTCAGGGCAACCTGACCAGTTGGCATTCAGTAACATTCCCCAAGTAGCAGGGGTGGCTTGCATCACACTCACTTGATCTTTAGCTAGTGTCTCTGCCAATTTTACCCCGCTGCTCGCTACTTCTCGAGTTGCT
>JAAHGR010000785.1 GCA_010672425.1 Symploca sp. SIO2E6 | reverse complement strand
GTTATGTGGTACACCTTTATCCCCCCAACCCCCCTTAGAAAGGGGGGCAGTAAAAGTCCCCCTTTCTAAGGGGGATTTAGGGGGATTTTTCTTACTGTACCTCATAACATCGCAAAGCGCTGTAACAGTGCTGGAGGCTTCAGTGGAATGACTGCACTGGGACAAGCGACTAACCAGCTAAACATTCCCATGATCAAGCTTTTGCTTAATGCAGGTGCTAATCCAGAAGTTCTGGATAATGATTATCGAACTGCAAGAGAACGTATGCCCTCTAAAGAAACATCTGATCCAAAAGTGTGGAGTGTAGTAGCAGCAATGCTTGGTTATTGATAATTTTTGACTCAGGGATGTAGGGATGTAGGTTGGGTAGAGCTTTAGAAAGTGACCCAACACAACCCGCTCTAGCGTTGGGTCTCGTTGCCTCGACCCAACCTACATTTTTAGGTGTGTCACGCCACTACACGGTTTCACCGAAGGAAATTTGAAGTAGTGCGAGCATCTTGCTCGCGTGTGTTCATCTTGCTCGCGTATGTTCATCTTGCTCGCGTGTGTTCATCTTGCTCTCGTATGTTCATCTTGCTCGCTTATGTTCATCTTGCTCGCGTATGTTTCGTCGTATGAGCAAGGTACTCCCTTAAGTTCATGCTCCAACATAATGTCGGCAGGGGTCACCCGGTATACCCGAAGGGTTACCGGGCGGGGAATGCCGACCAAGAAATAAACCGCGCAGCGTCCACTTAATCTTTTAATGTAATCCCTGATCACTTCAGATATTTGATAATTTTTAGACACTGCATAGTTTTTGAGAAAGAGTGAACTCTTCGTCTGATAGGCGAACAGGTCGGATTTTATCTTAAGGACATCTCCCGCACTGATAACGCTACAATGATTTTATCAGGAGTGGCGGTAATACGCGCTTGATGTGAACCTAGAAAACAACATAGAGTATGGGGTTCAATTCAGAAGTCCTAGTTGACCCGTGAAAAGGTAAAACTCTCTTTGGGGGCTAGGTGAGTAACAATTGTGCTACTCTCAACACCGTGGGACTCATGGTGTCTGCGCGTGGACGGTTAAGTCGTTAGACTCCGGTTGAAGCGCGAAGCTCTATCCGTAAGGTTGAGAAGCTCCCGTTATAGCGCAAGCTTAACGGGAGAGAACGTCACAGTCCTTATACAGCGCTTTGCGATGTTATGAGGTACAGTAAGAAAAATCCCCCTAAATCCCCCTTGAATCCCCCTCCCGTCCCCCTTTGAAAGGGGGAAGCCAGAGGATGCTACGCTTTTGGTTCCACGGGGGACTTTTACTGCCCCCCTTTCTAAGGGGGGGTTGGGGGGATAAGGGTTTACCACATAACAGCGAAAACTGCTGTATCATGTTGGCTACCACTGTTTTAAGAAAATTGCAATAGCAATTCATACCTTACAGGCGCACACCTATTCCATTATCCCAATAGTAACAAAAAATCATGAAAATTACAACCAACACCCAAAACTAGTAGAAATGCTTCATTCCTTGTTACTTATTCAGCTTGGCTCAAAGGTAAGTTAGGTGGTAGAAGGATAGTTAACTTATGGCTAATCACCAAGCTCAAAAATTCCTATAGATGACATGAACAGGTTTCTCCTATCCCCTAAACGCCGTTGGTCAATCGGTAAATTTCTGGCATTATCCGTATGTTGTTGCTTACTGGTTATTAGTTGCAGTGGTGCCCCCACCAAAGAACAAGGCAACTCCCCCAGCTCCAATACTGCTGATAGTGGTAGACTAGTAGTAGGTACAACCCTCAAGCCAAGAACCATTGACCCTGCTGATGCTTATGAGTTAGCAGCAAATAATATTCTTAACAGCCTGTGCGATCGCCTTTATACTTACCAATCAGGTACCACAGAATTAGTACCTCAACTGGCGACGGAACTACCTCAAGTCAGCCAGGATGGTTTAACCTATACTATTCCTCTACGGGAGGGAGTAGTATTTCATGATGGAACTCCCTTTAACGGGGAGGCTATGGCTTTTTCCCTCAATCGGTTTATCCAAAACGGCGGTAAACCTTCCTCTTTACTGGTAGATGTGGTGGATTCGGTAGAGGCTTCTGGAGAATATGAACTGACGATCAAACTCAAAAATACTTTTTCTCCCTTCCCCTCACTGCTAGCTTATTCCGGAATGTGTGCTGTTTCCCCGGAAGCCTATGAAATTGGTAGCGGGAAATTCGAGCCGAAGCAGTTTGTGGGAACTGGTCCCTATAAATTAACCGAGTTTAGTGCTAACGCCATTAAGTTAGATGTCTTTGACGATTACTGGGGAGAAAAACCCCCGAATCAGGGACTGAACTTTCAAATCCTCACTAGTTCCGTCAATTTGTTCAACTCCTTTACCACTGGTGCCGTGGATCTTGCCTATCACACCTTCGATCCAGATCAGATTTTGAGTCTCCAAGAGAAGGCAGCTGCCAAAAACTGGCAAGTAATCGAAGCACCGAGCAATAATATCAGCTACATGATACTCAATACCAAACTAGCACCTTTTGATCAGCTAGAAACTAGACAAGCGATCGCGGCCTTAATCGATCGCCAACTAATCAGTGAACGAGTCCTCAGAAAACAGGCAACACCAGCCTATAGTATCATTCCCAGTAGCTTTGAATTCTCTGAACCAACTTTTAAAACTGCCTATGGTGACAGTGACATCCCCAAAGTCAAGGAACTACTAGCCAAAGCAGGATTTACATCAGACAAACCCTTAACCTTTGAGATCTGGTATCCATCAGGTTCAGCGATCAGAGAACAAGTGGCTAGTACCTTAAAAGAATATGCCACACAACAACTAGAAGGACTAGTGGTCATCGAACCCCAAACAGTAGATTCGAGTACTTATTGGCAGCAAATAAGTCAGGGAGTGTATCAGAGTGCTCTAGTAGACTGGTATCCAGATTTTTCCGACGCCGACAACTTCATTCATCCCTTAGTCAGTTGTACCAAAGGCTCAGAAGCTGACGGCTGCGAAGCAGGGGCTAGCCAAAGTCAAGGATCATTTTACTATAGCGATCGCATGAATGAATTAATCGAACAGCAACGGGTGGAACAAGATGCAGCAACTAGGAAGCAGATTTTTGCAGAAATTCAGACCCTACTAGCTCAAGATGTTCCCTTAATTCCCCTGTGGCAACCCCAAGAATATGCCTTCGCCAAACCAGAACTCAAAAACGTGAAGCTAGACCCAATTCTACAGGTACGACTCCGGGAAGTTGAGAAATAGTTCTTGAGGTGTTGAGCATAGGAAGCGATTTTTTCTTACATTACGGTAGATTGAGTAATTTTGTGATAGACTAATTGAAGTGCATCAATGTAGCGCTTATGTCTCAAAAATTTTGACCACTCTTGACTTAGAGCCTGTGGAGAAGCACAAGTCTTATCAGGGCACAAGAGTCAACAGAGGATTGTTTCGCTCGAATAATGGCACTTTAATTAATGCAGATATCAATGGTGCCCATTATATGATTAGAAA
>JAAHGR010000784.1 GCA_010672425.1 Symploca sp. SIO2E6 | reverse complement strand
GGTTTTCGCCGCTAGTTGACCGGGCATAGAGTCAGTTGCGGTGAAATTCAGCATTCCCTTGAGGGTACTTGGGAGTTCTACCGATTCATCCCCTAAGTATTCTTGCAGGTGACGGGCAATTTCCGTATTGCTGCCCAAAGCCGGTAAAGAATCGATAAACCGAAACAACTGCACCCGCAAACCAGGATTACTCATTGCCCAATCTAGTAATTTATCATCCCAGCGCATTTGCTCCCGTACTTGGGCGAAGAAGGAGCGCTTTCTTTCCTGGGTGGCTGCTAGGAGTTGCTTGGCAATCTCCTGAGTTTTCGCTTCGTAACTGTTTGTTGGTACTTGTACAACCACCGATAGTAGACTCCTGTTCTGGCAATGGTAATAATGATCCAACGCTTTATTATAGGATAGTTAGGCTTGTTGGTTGCGTTTGCTTTTATTTTTTGCTATGATTATTAGACAATGGAGTAGGTGTGCGCCTATAAAGTAGACGAACCACAAAGGCACAAAGGACACGAAGATGTAGGGTTAAGCAAATACCTATCGATTAAACTGATAAATGATATCAATTCCGGCTACATTGGGATAATATTCGTAATGTAGGGGCGCAAAGCTTGCGCCCTCCAGCATCTATGTTTTCTAACCAGAAAGCCAGATTTTTAATCATTCCGATGCAACCGGAATTGATATGATGATGTAGTGCGAGCATCTTGCTCGCTAATAGTCAAGAAGAAATAGGTTACGCTAACCGGTATCGTCGGCAGGGCGGGTTTTGCTCCTAATATTCGGGTTAAATAGGATAGGTTATCACGCTTACCCGCCCCTACGATATCCTAAAATTTAGATTCATCTATAGGCGGACATGAGATAATACCTAATACCTAACACCCAAACGCTCCAATAAAGGTAGACGTAAATCAGCAAATCGTTGTGCTTGTATTCTCAACTCAGCTTGATTCGCTTCAGGGGAATCTAAGACTTTTCCATCTTTAATCAGCTTTTCCCCTTGGACTTGCAGAATATTCCAAATAAATTGAACCGGATCTACCTGACGTTGGTGAGCCAAGAGAAAAAGTTGCTCGGAGCGACTGACATCAATACCGCCACCAGTGATGGGTGAGGCGAGGATCTGGGTATCAGCACCAAATCGAGAGCGTTTGAGAATGGCAGTATTGAGTTGAGCTACTGTTTGCTGGCGTTGCTCTTCCTCTGCTGCCGATAGGGCTGGCACTACAGTCTCAGTAGTGATCAGAATTTTAATTGCTTGAAGAAGAGCCGCAAAATCCAACTTGCTTAAAGACGGTTGCCGCATCAACTCCCGGAGGGTTTGGGGACGCTCCCCTAAGGCAGCAACTAAGGGTTGATAAATAGTTTCATCAAGTTTGATGGGACGCCCAACTAGGTCAATTTCGTACTCAATTTCTTCCGGAAGCACGACTAAAGCGAAACGACAATTGCTGAGCAATTCCACCTTTTCCAAGGTGTTGAGCTTAATCGGACCTTTGACAAACAAATCTCGACGAAAGCGGGAGTTGAACATAAAGTCACGGATGGTTTCCCGCAAGGTTGCATCGGTAATACCAGCCAGTAAGTTTAATTGGTTATCGTTCAGTTTCAGATTATGGAATTGGTCATCAATATCTGCGGAAGTGGTAAATGTTAGCTTAGCGTCGGCTAACTGCTGGACAACTTCAGAATGATACAGGGGTTGCCAGTGACGACTAAAATATTCATGAGCCAGGTAGTTGCGAGAATCCCCTTGCATTTCCTTCAGGTCATACTTAACCGTCGGATTCTCCAGAAAATACCTTGCCTTAACCTCTTGCAGTTGCTTGGCAAAAGCCAGACCTTTTTCTACCTTCTGGACGGTTGAATCAGCAGAACCACCAGTATATTGTACCATCAGATCCCTCAGAGGCATGACTGCTGACCAACCCGGTAGGGTATTGTAGCTAATATAAACAGCACCTCCACACTTCAATTTTCGCCGCAGTAACTCCACAATAATCCGTCTGTTTTCCTCACCAATCCAGGAATAGACACCATGCAACGTGATGAAGTCAAATTCCGGTGTATCTGCTTCGAGAAATTCTGCAAAACTTTGATCACACAGGTGTATATTTTGGAGTTGAGCCGCCTGTGCCAAGCGTTGAGCCTCGGCTGCGTGAGTGGGATTGAAATCTACCCCCCAGAATTCTGCTTGGGGGTGGGTTGCAGCCAATATATTAGTGGTGAAGCCTTGACCACAGCCTAGTTCACAGTAGTTAAATTTTTGCAGAGAAGGGGGAAAAAAGCTCTTGTCCAGAAGCTGGAAAACGACGCTAATCGGTGCCAATTCGGGAAAAAAACTATAGTCGTAGCTGACATCTGCCACGTAGCCATGAGTCCAATCGTTCATATCGTGCAAAGTTTTCTTAACAATTTTAGAATAAGCTTTCAGCTTTTAGCTATCAGCTACGCTGATGACATCCGTTATGAATGTAAGAGACACTCCCAATTCCCAATTCCCAATTCCCAATTCCCTTCTTCCTTACATGAACTTATCTAAACAACTATCTAACTCCTCCCTACCCTGGTTCAGCATCGGTATCGCTACTATCTTTTGCTTCTCAGTTATCCTGCGCTTTTGGGGACTGGGTAGATTTAATGACCTGATCTTCGACGAAGTTTATTATGCTAAATTTTCTAACAACTACTTGATAGGTAAGCAATTTTTCAATGCCCATCCGCCCCTGAGTCAGTATATCATTGCTATTGGCATGTGGATCGGTTCTCACTTACCTTTTGGACAGGATACAGTCAACGGTTTAACTGGTTCCCTGCGTTCTACCTGGAGTTACCGCTGGTTCAATGCTTTGACTGGCTCATTTATTCCTCTAGTAGTCGCGGCGGTTGCTTATCAACTCAATCATCGTCGCAGTTATGCCTTAATTGCTGCCCTATTTGCGGCGGCAGATGGTCTATTTTTGGTAGAATCCCGCTATGCCCTGAACAACGTTTATCTGGTTATTTTGGGACTACTAGGTCAGTTGTTCTTCCTGTTGGCACTGAATGAACACAGGAATAAACGCTGGCTGATGCTGGTGCTATCTGGGGTCTTCTTGGGTGCTTCGGCCACGATTAAGTGGAATGGCTTGTGGTTTCTGTTGGGTATATATTTATTGTGGGCAACTGCTTGGGTGTTGCGATTACTCAGAAAAAGGTTAGCCTCTGAATCTAGAAGTAACTATATCTCTGCTTATTCTCTGCTGAGTAAGCCTCTGCTGATACCACCTCCTCAAGAGCAGCAACAACTGAAGGCAGAAGATAGAAGGCAGAAGGCAGAAGGCAGAAGGCAGAAGGTAGAAGGCAGAAGGCAGAAGGCAGAAGGCAGAAGGCAGAAGGCAGAAGGCAGAAGGCAGAAGGCAGAAGGCAGAAGGCAGAAGGCAGAAGGCAGAAGGCAGAAGACAGAAGGCAGTTCGGATGAAACAAATTCAACACTACAGGATGAAAGTAACCAATTCCAAATTTCCAA
>JAAHGR010000783.1 GCA_010672425.1 Symploca sp. SIO2E6 | reverse complement strand
AGGTAAGAGATGTTTTGAGTTACGGCATTGCCGCTATTTGGGTTTGGCCAAAACTCGTCTGCAACATGTTGCTATCGCTGCAGCGATGAATCTTACCCGCTTAGTCCATTGGTGGACAGGGATATCTCAAAGCCAAACTCGCATCTCTCGTTTTGCTGCTCTAGCTCCATCAACTTCTCCCGAAATTATTTAATTTTCTCTGTATTCACTATAAATCAACTTCAGAGTATCCAGCTAGGAGGCTGACACCCCCTCTTAATTCGCCAACAGCATCTTTAAAATTGCAGCGAGATTTGCAGGGTGGAGCTGGAACCCGTAGCCTCTCTGGAAGTAATAATGTGGAGGTCAAACCTTTGGGATTGCGCTATGCTTTGGTAAATTTACCTGCTGGAAGCCGTAGTTCCCCTGCTGCTGTTACCCAACAGGTGCAACAATTACCTTATGTAGCAGGAACACTTCCGGTTCTCTCCCGAGGCGATCGCGATGAAGCTATTGTCTTGCCTAACGAAATTATAGTTGCTTTCGAGCCAGAAGTGGCCAATCAAGAAGCAGCGCAGGCAATTCTTGAGCGCTATAACCTGGAAATTATTAAACCCCTGCGTTTTACCAATAATCGCTATTTAGTCCGTTCCCAGGCAGAGTCTGGTATTGCGATTCTCGCTATTGCCAATCGCCTCAATACGGTGCCTGGCATCAGTTCAGCGACGCCCAATTTTGTTCAATCGGTGACTTATAATAGTCCTGGAGGGGGTTTTGGAGATGCTAACTTTACTAATACTCCTCGAGCCACTGACTCCCTCAAACAGATGTTGAATGAATTGGAGGAGCAACCTAGTCCAACTCCCTTTCAAACAAAACTTCTTCCTTTGCAATGGCATCTCAATAGCATACCTCTGCGGGGCAAGTTGTTACCTCGTACTGATATTCGAGCCACCGAAGCTTGGCAACAGAGTAACCAAGGTGATGGGGTGGTGGTAGCGGTAATCGATAGTTTGATTCAATGGGATCATCCGGACTTGAATGGTAATATCTACAAAGTAGAGAATGTTCCGAATCCCTTACCTGGGGAGGTACACGGCTGGGATTTTGCTCAGGATGACCCGGATACCCGCATTAGTCAGGAAGAATTGGCTAGCCTGCTGCCGGATTTCCAGAATACCTTTAGTTTGTCCGATGAAGAGTTACTCCAACAATACGCCGACTTAGCTAATTTTATTCCCTTTATGGTTCCCGATTTACCGGAATCAGAAATCCCTACATTCCTACGCAACTTCATCCGCAATAAAATTGCTGGTGAGTTTCATGGTACTTGGTCCGCAGGAGTAATTGCTGCTACTCCTCAAGGGGAAGGAGGAATTGTGGGAGTCTCTCCCCAAGCTAAAATCCTACCCATTAGGGTTTTTGGTTTAGGGGGTGAAATTTCTCCGGGAGTCGTTTCCCAAGCAATTCGCTATGCCGCTGCTAGGGATGTGGATGTGATTAACCTCAGCTTGGGAGGACTGTTGCCTACCCCGGAAGAAGTAGAGGCGATTTTTGAAGTACTAGATGCCAATCCCAATTTAGTGATAATTGCTTCCGCTGGTAACGAAAGTTTAGATGGCGTCGCTTTTCCCGCAGCCATTCCCGGTGTAATTTCCGTAGGAGCCACTAATCTTTCTGGTAAACGGGCTGCCTACAGTAGTTATGGTGGTAGACTGGATGTGGTCGCCCCTGGCGGTGATACCTCAGATTCCAAAAGAGGTGGAATTTTAACTACCGGAGGTACCGGGATAGATGGTTTTTGGCAAGGAATTACTACACCAGATTATAGTTGGGGTTATGCCCTAGATTCTCAAGGTAAGTACGTGCAGGTACAAGGTACATCCTTCGCTGCCCCCACCGTATCTGGAGTAGTAGCATTAATGAGAGGAGAAAATCCCAACCTCACTCGCGATCGCGTCATTGCTATTCTAAAAGAAACCTCTACTTATCAAGGATTGAACTTATCGAAAGCCGATACTAGAGCCTATCGCCTACAAAGAGCGATCGGTTTTGGCACTGCTCCCAATTTCCCCTTTCTACGACCCTCCGGTGTCTTCCCACTACCTGAACCAATACCAGCTAGTCAATACTTCTATGGTAGTGGTTTAGTTGATGCCGAAGCAGCAGTTAATGAGGCCAAGCGAATTGATTAGGCATTAGGTGTTATACCAAATCCGGGTTGACCACCCCAGTTTTGATAAAACCGCGAAACTTGCTCTGAGACGTTGCATGCAACGTCTCTACAGGGTGGGACATAACGGGGGTATCTGTGCCGGATTTGGTATTAGGTGTTAGGTGAGGTTTTAGGTTTTTGGGATTTCCTACTTGCGGTGCAAGGTTTTTGAGCTAAAAAATACCTTGCACCTTGCACTCCTTGCGGGGAAATCCCTGGGTGACCTAGGGATTTGAGTGCCCAAAACTAGGATAAATGCTTCATTACCTTGTTACTTGTTACTTGTTACTTGTTCAGCAAGCCCTAAAATAGGGAAGACTGCTTACCTACTGTCCGCTTATGCCCAAATGGTTTAATACTGCTGGCCCTTGTAAAGCAGACATTCACTATATGCTCTCACCCTTAGCTCGGCTGCCACAACTAGAGCGACTGATTGAGCAACAGGGTTACTTTGTGATCCATGCCCCCCGGCAAACAGGCAAAACCACTGCCATGCTGGCTCTAGCTGAACAGCTTACCGCTACCGGTCAATACACCGCTGTGATGTTATCAGTAGAAGTGGGAGCTGCTTTTCCTCATGATCCAGGGACGGCGGAAGCAGCTATTCTTAATGCCTGGAGTAATGCGGCGAAATTTCGTCTTCCTTCAGATCTCCAACCTCCCCTGTGGCCTCAAGCTCCTCCAGGACAGCGTCTTGGTGCAGCTTTGAGTGAGTGGGCAAACCATTCCCCCCGTCCGTTGGTGGTTTTCATTGATGAAATTGATGCTTTACAGGACGAAACCCTGATTGCCGTCCTACGACAATTGCGCTCAGGCTATCCCAACCGTCCTCAAGGATTTCCCCAGGCTCTGGCCCTAATTGGGGTGCGAGATGTGCGGGATTATAAGGTAGCATCTGGAGGCAGTAACCGTCTCAACACCTCTAGTCCTTTCAATATTAAGCTAGAGTCCCTGAAACTGCGTAACTTTACCCTAACAGAAGTAGCCCAGCTATATGGGCAACACACCACGGAAACGGGTCAAGTATTTTCCTCCGAAGCGATACAAAGGTCTTTTGAGTTGACCCAGGGGCAACCCTGGTTAGTAAATGCTCTAGCAAGGCAAATTGTCGAAGTCATTTTGCCGGAGTTGCAACAAACGATCAGGACTGACCATGTGGAGCAAGCCAAGGAAATCTTGATTCAACGGCAGGATACTCACCTCGATAGTCTGGCTAGCCTGCTGCGGGAGGAACAGGTGCGAGCGATCATTGAACCGATACTAGCCGGACAGGATCTAGGGAATATTGCCAACGATGACCGACAGTTTTTGGTAG
>JAAHGR010000782.1 GCA_010672425.1 Symploca sp. SIO2E6 | reverse complement strand
TTAGATTTTGGATTAAAGAATTGAATCAACACAAGCCTAAGGCTCCGAGAGGAGGAAGGATGCGGGAAATAGTGTTTCTCTTATTCAATTGGGGGCGCGAAGCGCTCCGAGGCGAGCTCTTGAGAAACTAGGGAATGGGGAATGGGGAATGAGGAATAGGGAAGTTGACTTGTTTCTCATCTTCTTTTTGGGGCGGAAGTCCCTATACTGCTCATTACTTATTACTTATAAGCACCCGTAAGATCTGATCGACATTGTTAAAATCACCGACAATCCTTCGAGCAGGTTGAGGCCAAACTCGCAGGAGTGTTGGTGTTGCTGAAATCTGATTTTCTTCAGCTTGTTCGGGATGCTTAAAAATATCGATAATTTTTAGGGTATAAGGATGATGAAGGGAATTCTCTAATAACTGGTATAGGTTCTTGAGAATCTCCTCAGTTGTTTCACTATGTCCAGAAATAAATAAACGAAGTACATAGCCAACAGTGCGTTGTGAGCCAGGATGAGGCAAAATATCCTGAGAATCAGAAGATGCTAGCTTGAGCGATCGCGAATTATTAGCCCCATCTTTTACCCAAACTGCCTCTTTACCTTGGTAATGTTCAACCAATCTATCAGATAGAGGGAGTTCCTGGGACGATGATGGTGTGGCATCTTGGTGAGCAAGGTTGATTTTGGTGGCATATTCTACAGTTGAAGTAGTAGGAGCAGTTTCAACTTGGTTCTGAGGTCTTCTAAGATAGGGGTAGGAGTGGGTCTGTTCAAAGCGTACAATCAAGTCATGATCTTCCCAGAGTTGGGGGAACTGCTGGCGATAGGTTTCCAATACCATCGGCTCCCACAATTCTTGTTGCCAGGAAGCCACCTGCCACACTAAATTGCTGGTACCAAACACAGCACTGAGGAGTGCCTGATGATGTCGCACTGGTCGATAAAGTTCTGCCGCTGTGCGCAGTTGCTTGGTGCTAGGGTCGAGCCACTTATCAATAGTAGCAGTATACCCCGGAATCAAAAAATGAGGTGGTTCTGGCAACCCCAACAGGTCTTGGAGAGCCGTGCACAGGTGCAGATGCCAATGACCCTGTTTACTCGGATCAATACAATAAATTAAATCCCCCCCAGGTGTAAAGAGGGCGATGCCTTTAAACAGCTGGGGTAAGGAGGGTTTGGGTTCTCTCAAGGCAAGCAGTTCAAATTCCTAGACTCTACCTCGCAACATCATAGCCATTTCATTCTGGGTTGGGGACATTTCTAAGGCAGTTTCCTCAGTAATGCGTCCTTCTTGATAGAGATTGAAGAGGGACTTGTTCATGGTAATCATGCCATCAAATTCCCCGTCTTCCATTAAAGGTAAAATTTCATCGTACTTGGCATCCCGAATGTAATCCTTGATTGCTTCAGTATTAATGAGGATGTCATGAAAAGCAGCACGTTTGCCATCGGTGGTACGGCATAACCCCTGAGAAATAATTGCTACCAGAGACTCCGCCAGTGCTACCCGCATTGCGTGTTGCTCTTCGGCAGAGTAAAGATTGAGAAGTCGCTCAATGGATTTGATAGCACTGTTGGTGTGTAAGGTTCCCATGACTAAGTGACCCGTCTGAGCAGCTTTTAAAGCCGTGTTGACCGTTTCTTTATCCCGCATTTCCCCAATTAAGATAATATCAGGGTCTTCCCGTAAGGAAGCTTTGAGGGCGTTATCAAACTTCAAGGTATTGATGCCCACTTCTCGTTGCTTGACGAGGGATTTGCGGCTGGGATGCACAAATTCAATGGGGTCTTCGATGGTGATGATATGCTTAGGCATCTCCTTATTGACATAATCCACCATCGCTGCCATCGTGGTTGATTTACCTGAACCAGTTGGTCCAGTGACCAAAATCAGACCTTTATGGACATGACAAACATCCCTGAAAATCGATGGTAGACGCAGTTGCTCCATCGTTAAGATCTTCAGGGGAATTAAACGCATTACTATTGCCGGTCCTTTGAGGGAATCAAAGATATTGATCCGCACCCGAGCAAACTCATACTGGGTTGCTCCATCAAATTCGAGTTTATCTTGAAAGCGTCGGACTTCCTCATCACTGAGCACTTCATGTAACCAGTACATAAATGTCTCCTGATCCGTTTCTGGAAATTCAGTGATTTCCATTTCCCCACGGTTACGGATACGGGGTAGTTCACCAACACCCAGGTGGATATCGGAATATCCATTATCAAAAGCATGACGAACAATCGTCGCTAAAGTTGGCTGTCCAGGTGGGAGACTAATACGAGGCGATCGCTTTTGGGTGCGACGGTCTGATGTACTGGGAGAAGCCGCAGTTTGCCCTGGCGGTGGCGGTGGTGGTGCTGCTGGACGAGGGGGAGGTGCTGCGGCTCCCGGTTTACCGCCTCTTGGCACCATTGGCATTGTTTGTGCAGACATCGCTTGCGTTGGCTCTGAAGATGATGTCTGACTCACCTGCTTTTTTGGTGATTTGGGCGTTGTTTGGGAAGGCATTACTTGGGTTGCTTCCGAAGCAGTGGTCTTAGAACCATTACTCCTCGGCGGTGGCGCTGGTGGAACACGAGGTGGTGGTGGTGGTGGACTTGGTGGACGTTGTGAGTTTGTCATATTTACCCTGGGGTTTGTTGGTTACTAGTGTCGGAAGGTTCCGAGGGATGAAAGTCGATTCTTCCCTGTTCCCTGCCTACCAGTCAGTAAGACTCAATATTATCGATTCACAACAAGATTAATCAATATTTGTCATTTGTTATTTGTCATTGGTCATTTGTAAGGGTTTGAGCCGTATTTACGTTTTGTAACATAGTTCGGTTTGTTTTCAGCTACCTACCAAAACATCAGAGAAGCTGAGAGCCACCGTCTTTTAAGCGGTGGATGAAAGCGATTTACGGGTTTTAACCCGAAGTTTCCACCAACTCCTATGAAATGTGTTATCTTTTCATAGGAGGTGGCAATAGTGTTAAATCTGACATACGAATTCAAGGCAATTCCCAGACCAGAGCAAGTCCAGACGATTGAACAGACATTGACGGTGTGTCGCAAGGTCTGGAATTATGCTTTGCGTGAAAGGAAGGATTGGCTCAACTCTCGTAAGTGTCAGATTAACGCTTGTTCATTGGTCTGTGAGTACATCATCCGGAGCGATGCACCCTATCCTAACTATGCTCAACAATGCAGGACATCAACCAAAGCTAAAACTGAATTTCCAGAACTAACAACCGTTAATGCTCAAGCATTGCAGCAAGTTCTCAAAAGACTCGAAGCAGCTTTTGTGGACATGAAACGCAAGGGCATGGGGTTCCCTCGGTTTAAAAACAGATACCGAATGCGGTATGAGTGTTTACCCACAACTGGGGAAAGGTCAACTTTTAAAAGGGAATCAAGTCAAGCTTCCTCAGTTAGGCTGGCTAGAGTATGTTAAGTCACGAGAAATCCCAGACGGTTTTGTTGTAAAACAAGCTCGGATTGTCCGCAAGGCATCTGGATACTTCGTACAGCTA
>JAAHGR010000781.1 GCA_010672425.1 Symploca sp. SIO2E6 | reverse complement strand
ATATCCGTGATCTTACAAGACGATTTGCCCTTGAAGGCTATATTGCGATCGCCCCTGCTCTCTATCAACGCCAACAACCTGGCTTTGAGACAGGTTACACCGCCGAGGACATTAAAGTTGGCAAGGAGTATAAGGAACAAACTAAGGCAGAAGAACTCTTAGGTGATATCCAGGGAGCGATCAATTACCTGATCAGCCAAACACCAGTGAAAGCCAACGGCAAGAATCGTACAATTCTTGGGGTTCTTTGCCAGTCAGTAACACCAAACCCGTAACTGCCAAAGCATACAAATCACCGCTTGCAGAAAATTCTCCTCTATTCATTTGTTCCTCTGGAGCATAACCCTTCTTGCCAATCCTAGTACCAATCGGCAGGCTAGTAAACTGGGATAGGGCGGTTGCTGCCACCTGCTTAACAGCTCCAAAGTCGATTAAAATCGGCAGCTGATCAGATTTCCGACAAATCAGGTTGTCTGGAGCAATATCTCGATGGATCATCCCTTGGGAGTGGATATACTCCAAAACTGGTAGAAGTTGAAGAAAGAGTTCCCTTACTTCTGTTTCACTAAACCGCTGACCTCGTTTGATAAACTGGTCGTAAGTTTGACCCTCCACATAATCTTGCACTAATAACAGGTATTCATTACCGCTAAAAATAACTGTAAGTAGCTCTCGAAAGCTAGGTATTTGAGGATGTTCAAGCTTGAAGAGTACACCTGCTTCTCGCTGAAACAACTCTTTAGCTTGTAGCAAATGATTGGTGCTTTGGAGTTGAGGAGCAAATTCCTTGAGGACACAATATTCATTGCCCTGACTAATATCTTCAACTTGGTAAGTACGTCCAAAGCCACCTTGTCCTAATTGACAGATAATTCGGTAGCGGTTCCCTATCACTGAGCCATCAGGAAGAGGTGAGGGATTATACATAGTTGAACATCAATCACAAGTAAATCAACTGAAGTCGCTAGAGTGTCGATTCAGTATTCAGATCAACCGGGTTTCTGAATCCATGTTCTAGGGAACTTCACAGGCTCCCAGTCTTTCCCCTAGATAAGGAGCTCCGAATTCCCAAATACGATTTGATACTTTGAAAGGAAAATATCCTGAAGGAACAGAAAGTTCATTAATAATATTTTGAGGCTGATTATTGCCAGAACTCCAGCCTACTGTAGCACTAAAATGCTCAGCAAGATCTTGATCATGGACACCTAGTTCACCCCCTAATTCAATCCAGATTTGCTTTTGCACACTAAATCCAAAGCGCTGGTCACTGTACTGACTCCACAATCGCTCTATGTAGCTTAGTTCAAAACAAGGAAACTTTCTAACGTCTTTGGCATCTAACCAACCTTTTTTTTGACGATAGGTGAGTAAAAGCATAATCCGCAACGTTTCTTCATCAGCCTCTGAAAATTTTTCTGAGCTCAATAGCTTCTCCAGAGTACCATAGTCTATCTCCACAGGAGCAACTGGTGAACTCTTGTGATAGGATGGTAAATATGGGGCATAAATATATAGTAGTATTAAGGGCAAGACAATACCTCCTATCACCCAAGGATTGAAGCTCCTGTTTGATAATATTCGAGTAAAAGCATTTGTTGGTATAATTTTGGAAAGAGGCTTGAGACCTGGAATAGCTCTTGTGGGAGCTCCAGACATACCAGGATTAGGCGAATGAAGTAATGCTAACCACTGTTTTACTGACTGAGGTCGATCTTGAGGCTCAAGCGCCATGCCCTGGATAATCGCCTGATTCACCCGATTACTGATCTTACCATTGATTTTCTGCGGCCTGATTAAAGGGTCGCTTTTAGAGTGTCTAAGGTCATAATATCTATCCGTGGCAGTTGGTAAGTGATTCGATACAGTCATCCCTTTCTGGACATACCCTGTTAATAAGACATACAGAGTCGCAGCTAAAGCATAAACATCAGTATAATCGCCACGTTTTTGTTTGCGGCCATACTGTTCAATAGGAGCGAATCCGTCCGTCAAAAATTGTGTATGGGTTTGACGTACATTAAAGGTAAACTCACGGGAAATACCAAAATCAATTAATACAACCTCGGCTTTATCTTTCCTTAAGATAATATTTTCTGGTTTCACATCTCTGTGCAAAAGTCCTTGGGAGTGAGCAACTGTTAAGGCTTGACCAATCTGCCGAATATAATCTAAAGCGTCAGATTCTTGTAAAGACCCTTCTCTCCTAACCAAACTGGCTAGACTTTCGCCGTCAATGTACTCCATGACTAGACAGCAAAGCTGACCTTCTTGGATTAAATCATAACAATTTACAACATAAGGACAATGCTCTAGTTGTTTCAGCCGTTTGGCTTCGTCCATGAAGTATTGTTGTAGCTGCTGAAAATTTAGTTGAAGTTGTACTTGGCTGTTGCTAGTTTTAATAGCTACTTGTCTTCCGCCAGAATCTCTTGCTAAATAGGTAACACCAAATCCTCCTTCACCTAGGAATTTTTCAATGGTATATTGACCATTTTGTAGAATTTTGCCTTTTTGCCAATAGCTCATAGTTTTATCATTAACTCAATCCTGGCTCTATCTCTAGGGTGTAGTAAAAATGTAGGTTGGGTGTAACGTTCGCGTAGCGTCGGTCGAAGGAGAAGTGAAACCCAACGAAACCTGCTCCAATGTTGGGTTACGAAGAAAGCTTCACCCAACCTACTTATTCCGCCATTTTAGCTGTGTCACGCTACTACTACCCAGCGAAAATTTAACTAAACCCGTCCCGGACTTTGGCACTCATCATCCTTCTATAATTGGAGTATATTTCCTTAGTCCATCAATGATAGCATCTTTGTGTTCAGTAGAGAGTAATCTCACGATATATTGTTCGTACTCCTCAGAGATCAAACCCAAAAAACGTGAAATCTCTTTAGAAAGACCTTTGTTATTGTAGTAAAGAAGAGCCATTTTTTAGAAGTTTAAGCCCAACTTATCCCAGAAACCGGGTTTCTTGCTAAAATTTCGCTTTCGAGGCCAAAAATATCCCAGAAACCCGGTTTCTAGAGGGGTTTCTTGCTAAAATTTCGCTTTCGAGGCCAAAAATATCCCATAAACCCGGTTTCTAGAGCACTTCACCTACCACCTACCACCTGCGCTGCAGTTAGCTCCAATTGAGGAAAAATCCTTGATACAATCTGCTGATTACCAGAGAACTCAGTTGCCTGATATCTACCATTGATCAATACTAGTAAAGTAACTAACTGTGCTTGGGGGTCAATAATCCAGTATTCAGGAATTGCCCTTCTCTCATACTGTTGTCGCTTATCCACATAATCACGCAGGTAATTCTCATCATTTTGATTGCGGTAGGGACTAACTACCTCAACTGCTAACTGTGGGGGAGGCATACAGCGCTTTGCGATGTTATGAGGTACAGTAAGAAAAATCCCCCTAAATCCCCCTTAGAAAGGGGGACTTTTACTGCCCCCCTTTCTAAGGGGGGTTGGGGGGATAAAGGTGTACCACATAACAGCGAAAACTGCTGTATT
>JAAHGR010000780.1 GCA_010672425.1 Symploca sp. SIO2E6 | reverse complement strand
GATTTCAATCATTTTTTTGCCAAACAAGTCCAAGGAAATTGAATATGGGTGGTTCAAAAACCTTGCACTCTTTGCGGGGAAATCCCTGGGTAACCTAGGGATTCGAGTGCCCAAAACGCGGGATAAATGCTTCATTTCTTCTTACTTGTTACTTGTTACTTGTTACTTGTTACTTATTCAGCAGACCCTAGTTACCTGGTTGAGGAAAAGTTGCTTCGACTTCAAAGCTTCCCTTTTCTTTGTATTCAGGAAGAATATGGTCGTAAAATTGCAAGTCATCACTGACTACAATCAGGTGCATGATTTTTTCTTGGAAAATCTCAAAATCATCAACTGCTTTGCCTTCTGAGTCTTGAATATCAATCACTAAAGTAGCTGGTTCATTGGGCTTAATTTTCGCTGGAGCAGTTAGTTTAGCTTGGCTAGTGGCGGAGTTTTCGGTTGTGCCATGATGGTGGCTACCGTGATGGTGCTCAGAGGAATTATTGGATGCGGTATGCTCATTCGTGTGTTCTGTTTGAGAAGAATTGTCTCCAGATGTTGCTGGTTGTGAGCAGCTTTGCACTGGGTTAAATCGGATTAGTTGTAAAGCCTCTTGGTAGGCAAAGAATCTGGCGGAGATGGGGAAGTTTATTTTACCGAAATTGTCTGTAAAGATCCTAGAAATGATAACCTCAGCTTATCAACATTAGTCCGGGAGAGACGATAGAACTCATTCTGTTAGTCATTATGATTGCTCAATCACCTAGACAGCACCTTGTAGATTTTGTAGGGGGCGGGTTTAGGGTTAATTTAACGCATTTGTAAACAATATTTGTACAAAACCCGCCCTGGCAATAACCTGGGAAATAGAAAATGCAGTTAGATTAATTTACCCAAGTAATGATAGATCTCCATTCTGGCCTTTGATTAAGATTATTGCAGCTAATTGTGTCTAATGTAACACCATGACCAGCGCTACTCGAAGTAATTCTACCCACAAAACATAGCTGTGCTACGGTATCAACAAAATAAGTGATAGGACCTACTTTTGATGAGTAAAATCCATCATCTCCTCTTCTTACTTCTGGTGCTGCCACTACTGTTGAAGAATTCAATAGAGTAATGGCAATCACTATTGAAAACAGATTTATTTTTTTGAACATATTAGCACTTTTGATGTTATTGGTATAATACCTGAAAGACCAGGGTAAGTGCAAGCCAAAGCGATCGAGTATTTGTTTGAGCTCGTTAAATTTTGTCCAAACTCCAATTTCCCAGTGGCGGGCGAAGCGCAAGCTGGTGCCATAAAGCCTACTCTTTCAGAGGAGGTTCGCGCTTCGGCATAGCTACGAGACGGGCGTAGCCTCTCACTTGAGTTGGCAATCGCGTCAAATGCAGGATTCGCGATCAGCTACGCTGGTGCCCAAAGCAATCGCACTTGCGGAGTTTACGATCACAGTCTTCAGATCCCCAAGTTAGTCTAAACTCCAGTACGGGTGGGAATCTGCCATCTTCTCCCCAGCTTCCTAGCCCCTTCGATTCTACCTTGAGTCAAAAGAGTGCGCACTCGACCTACGGAAATTCTTAAGCGATCGCGAATGAGTAATGCGATCGCTTTACCCAAAATTAGTGTTACTGGCTGGAGCAATTGGTGACAAGTGAAAAGCGAATGCATTGCCTAGATTTTGCCACTTTGTTATAGGTTAGATACAGCATTATCAAATTGAGACCATGCAAATATCTCTACCTGATCAACTGGATAGTTTTATCCAAGCCCAAGTAAAACTAGGCTCCTATGGTAGTCCCGATGAGTTTGTCACCCATGTCTTAGAACAATTCCAAACCCAACAAATTGTCCAGCAATCTACCTCGGAGCCATCTCAACACTCAACTGAATCCTTGTTTGGTTGTCTGAAGGGATCAATGACCATTTTAGGTGATATTGTTGAGCCAATTGAAGATGCTGGTTGGGAACTCTTACCATGACTCATATTCTCTTGGATACCCATGTGCTGGTTTGGTTTGTTGAAGGCGTTGATCGTCTTGGGCTGCAATCACGACAGAAGATTGAGCAAGGGATTTGTGCCAATGATGTGAAAATCTCAGCTATAAGGCTCCGAGGCAGGAGGGAAGAAAGAAGGTTGCAAGGTTGGAGGGAATTATAACTGTTTATCCTTTCCTTGATATAACGATCGCTTAAGCAAAACTATGGAGCGATCGCTTTTTCTCTTTGAGGATATCGCCTTTGGACAATTACTTAGGGCTTGCTGTATAAGCGTGAAAGCATTGCCACACAAGGCTTTTAATCAATTTTCAACAGAAGTAAGTGCTGTGGAAATTGCATATGAGTGGTTCAATTTCCTTGCACCTTCAGGGGAAATCCCTGGGTAACCTTGGGGGATGCCAGTGCTCAAAACTCTCGATAAATGCTTCATTCCTTCTTACTCATTACTCATTACTCATTACTCATTACTCATTACTCATTACTTCCTGACGCAAACCCTACTTAGGTCTGGGCTTGGGGAGTGGGGGAAGATTCTCCCATTGCTCAATGGATTGCTTGTGTTTCGGTGTTATTTTATGCTAAGATGATGAATAATGGAGAGGGTGTGCGCCTGTAAGATAATGTACGCCTTGTGAAAATCTAGAAGCCTGACTATACAGACTCTCTCTTGTGGAACAGGCATCTTGCCTGTCCAGAGATCAAAGCAGGTACTGAAGCGAAGTTCCACAAATTTCTCTTAATCTCCTGTGACTACTGCCACAATAAGCGTGCCAGATAACATTCGCGATGTATTGGGTTCTCGGTATAGCTTTGGCTATCCAGCTTGTCCCACGGTGATGGCTCAAGTGCCACAGTTGCAATTATTAGGATGCGATCGCATTGGCATATCCATCGATGAGAGCGAACCGCATTATCGGTCGCAAACTACCACTGCTTTTGTTACCTATCATCCTGTGGCTAGATATTTTAGTGCTTAGTTAGAGCGTCTTTGGGGGGAGGTTCCCGTAGGATGTGTTAGCGATCGCGTAACGCATCAAAACCTCAATCTGTGGTGCGTTATAATGCCCCCTAAATCCCCCTTGAATCCCCCTCCCGTCCCCCTTTGAATCCCCCTCCCGTCCCCCTTTGAAAGGGGGAAGCCAGAGGATGCTACGCTTTTTATCCCACGGGGAAGCCAGAAGATGCTAAGCTCTTGTTGACCCGGGAGACTTTGAATCCGGACTCCCCCAGAATTGGGGGCTGAATAGTCGCCGGGAATGACATAAGTTTCTCATATCGAAGATTGCCGAAGCACATCAACAGGTCTATCGTGATTTGATTTATGGCAATCCCATCCTTTGCCGGGGATATTTGCACCTACGATTTTTGCCAGAAGCGATCGCTTTTTCTCTTGGAGGATATCGCCTTTGGAGAATAACTTATATCAAGGAAAGGATAAACAGTTATAATTCCCGAATACCTTGCAACCTTCTTTCTTCCCTCGGAGCCTCCTGCCTCGGAGCCTTACAGCAGTTTTCGCTGTTATGTGGTACATCTTTATCCC
>JAAHGR010000078.1 GCA_010672425.1 Symploca sp. SIO2E6 | reverse complement strand
TTTCTACTTATGCTGGTTTAGATCAGTGGCTCCAAGAGATCACGGGAAATCAGCAATTAACTTTTCAAGGTTTATATGGCGAATATCCTCTGATTAACTTCCCTGAGTTAGTAGAAGCAACTACAGGACGAGTGTTATTATCTGCTGCTCCCTTAACCTCAACAGCTCACAACAATGTCTCGGCCTACGACCTCACCAGAATCATGACGATGTTAGGCTGGCACTATTACCTGACTCAAAATAGCCGTTTACCAGGCGCACAGTGGGATAGCTTAGAAAGTGTGATCCGAGGGACAGGAACAGATATTGCTCGCTATGTGGATGCAGCGATTGAACGTTTAGGACTACAAAGAGTGATTAAATCTCCAGTCATTATCTCTAAAGCCGGATGGGGACGCAACGGAATTCAGGATAGGTTTGAAATCACTTACACGGCTTTAGTGCAGTTTATTGATCGTCGTCCCAAGGCATCAGGTAAACCCTCCAAGTTAAGAACCTTGGTAATTACCTTGCGAGGAGGAAAAGATAAAAACAATGTCATCCAAGAAGAACGAGAACTAGATGCGAGGATGGCAACGGAAGTAACGGAAATTATCCGACGAGTTGTTACGGAAGAGTTAGGAGGGAATCCTAGTCCTAGGAATGATGGTACAAAGGCAATTTTTCCTGATATTGCTCAAGATCTCTACCGCACAGAAATCGAACAGGCAGTTGCTCTGGGTTTTATTGCTGGTTTTAAGGAAGATAATACCTTTCGACCTCTGAACCCAATCACTAGAGAGCAAATGGTAGCGATGTTACTGGAAGCTTTGAAAACTATTCCGGATTTGTCCTTGAATATACCTGCTGAAACTGCGAGTAATCCTTTTCGTGATGTGGAAGCTTCCCGCTGGAGTGGGAGTAAGATTGCTTGGGCAAAGAGCAATCAGTTAATTACAGGTTATCCTAATGGTGAGTTTAGACCATCTCAACCGGTGACTAGAGCAGAGTTAATGGCAATGCTCAAGAAAGCAGTAGAGTATATTCAGGAAGCTTTAGGGAAACCGACTACTCTAAAACAAACTCAAGAAACGTTTCCCTTTGCCGATCTCTCTGGTCATTGGGCACAATCAACTATTATACAAATGTCGGGCTTCGGTGGTGTAGCTTCACCTTTGAATGAAAGGGGTGATGCTTTTTATCCTAACTATCCGGCTTTACGCAACTATTCAGCCACAGCAACCTTGCGTATGATTCTCTATCCAGAATTTGGTGTTGTGTAATACCAAATCCGGTATCGATATACCCGCTATATCTCACCTTGTAGAGACGTTGCATGCAACGTCTGGTGAGCGAGTTTTCGCGGTTTGCCAAAGCGGCTCCATTGTAACCGGATTTGGTATAAACACTACAAGCGAGCAAGACGCTCGCACTACCTTGCCAAAAATATCTCTCCTTAGACATCTCCAGAAAAGAACCTGAAATTCTTATGCTACTTAGGTCAATATTGAGTTTTTGGAGATGTCTAGTGAATGAAGCGATCGCTTTATTTCTGATTTGGCTGTAAACAATCAAAAACTTGCTCTACCGTTAACAGCAGTTCTAGATCTGAGATTACTGGCAAAACAGCTTGATCTTTGAGTAATGCTAAGGGACGATCTGACCAAAAGACCATAATCACCTTTTCCTTAGAATCAATCAACCATCCTAGTTTAGTTCCTTCTGTTAAGCAGGACTGGATTTTAGCAATAACTTTTGTTGTACTTTGATCCGGGGACAAAATTTCAATTACCCAGTCAGGCGCACCATTGAGCGGTTCATTGTCTATGGGAACTCGATCTTGATGGAGCACCGCTACATCTGGAACTACGGAATTGTGACTCAGAACACAACGGAGTTCGGGAAAAGCTTCATAGGGACTGCTGAGGTTATCAATGGTGGCAACTAACCACTTCTGTAATCGGCTATGGTAAATTGTGGGCATTGGCTTTTGGCAGGGTACACCATCAAGAAATTCCCAAGCAGGGGATTCCTCTATATTGGGTAGATGGATAAATTCTTTCAGGGTAAGTAACTCAGCTGCAAGGGTCATGGCTCCAAAAGTGATAACAAGGGTACAAAGGAAATGGGCTTTAGGGTGTGGGGTGTGATAGAATCATGGCTACTTGGTCGCGATTTGACTCTACGAGATTAGCGATCACAAATTGAGCTTTGCTCTCCTAGAAGAGGTGATCCAATTAGCCTAACAGTTTTAGGCTCCTGCTGTTTAGGAGTATTGAGTATTGTGGACAGATTAGTTTTTTTTTGTTAGATTGATTTAACTGATGGTTAAATAACAATAAAGCTAAATTATATGCAGGATATTGCTATAAAGTAATGTCCTATCTCTCCTTCCTTACTATGTTTTTTTCAGGATAACTATATATGAGCAAAGTTTTGCTAGTAGAAGACAATCCCTCTTTGTTAAATTTAATGGAAAGTTATTTGGAGGATGCTGGTCATACTGTCATTTGTGCTACGGATGCGAAAAAAGCAGTAGAACAGGCAGTAACACATCAACCAGATATTATTATTACGGATATTGTGATGCCAGGAATGAGCGGTTTTGAGTTGTGCCGCAGCCTGAAAAAACACCCAATTACTGGCAGTATTCCGATTATGATGTGTTCTTCTAAAAATCAAGAAATTGATCGTCTTTGGGGAATGAAACAAGGTGCTGCTGCTTACTTAACCAAACCCTTTTCCCGAGAGCAGTTCCTTCGTACTGTTAACTTAGTTGTTAATTGAATTGTTGTTTATTGTTTGTCGTTTGTCGTTTGTTGTTTGTCCTAATGACTAATAACTGGAGTTTAGACGACAAAGATATATTCCAGTCCCCTGTTGCCTGTTGCCTTGCTAAAACGCATTTAAAATGCGTTTTAGCTTAGTCTAGTTATTTTTCAAGAGCAACTGACTTAGAAAATAGCTTGAAAGTCTTGATATTTTTCTGAATTGTCTTCTCAATTGAACTACCTGCTGCCATCAGACGCATTTCACGATTGACAGGCCAGAGGTAGTCGAGCTGGCTACAGAATTTCCGAGCATCTGACAAGAGACGTTGGTGACAGCTGAGGGACTGATGAAAACCTTCGTGTTCTTGGCAATAACATTTTTCCAACCAATGAAGAGCTTCTTGAGAAGACATATTAAATAAACGGCTCCTGAAAATTTTGTAAGTTTCGTTCATTCCTGAAATATCATCTCCCCAAAAGCCACCTCTTTTAACACCAGAGATTCCCTGTAAGTTGAGGAGTTGAGCCAGATAGACTGCTAGATTAATTATAATTTTTTCTGATGTTGTTGGCTTCGGTAAATTTTTGTAGACATCTCGACCGAGGAACAAAGAAGTAGTTGTATGAAAAGATTCATCTAAAAAATGATAGTAGGAAATGGCTGTTGGCGCTGGGATAAATTGACCTTGCTTGTTAATTTTTCTGAAATATACAGACATGCTATGCTCCTGATTTTTGAGCAGCATATTGGCAATGTAACGAACAGTATAGTACTGGCAAGCTAAGAAAGGTGAACTTCCCCAGTTGAAGGCAAAGAAACGTAACCATGGAGAAGGTATATTCCCAGTGCCATGAAAAAATCCACGGGTTTTTGCTCGGTCAAACTTGCTTTCTTTCTCTAACTTGCTAAAATAAGGCGAATAAAAGCTTTCTTGCCTGTTAAGCATTATCTTGGCTATGAGCAGCAAAGACTGGTACATGTATTTGAAAGCTTTGGGCTCTTGGGATAATTTCTGACGAGAAGTTTTTCTGAATGCTTCCTTACCCATTAAAGCTTTGATAGTTTGGTAATTAACCTTCCAAAAAGCATGGATGTGTACACGTTCCTGTTCAGATTCATGTTCTAGTAGGTCGGCAATCATTTTATACTTACCACCCATGGCAGAGAAACAGTCACCGGTTATTTGGTTATAATCAATGGTCTCAGCTTCACTATAAGAAACATAGCTATACATCATTCCCCACCAAAGATGGTTGAGTGCTAGTTTTTGAGAAGAGGAAGCAACTTCGTAAAGGGGAGTGCCGTAAAAAAGTGATTGTTCTGGCTCAGTCCAATAATGATTGCTGTTGTGACCATAATTGAAGTCTTGGTCTAGTTTTTTTATCTTCTCGGTATAGTCAGTTACAATATTATTCTGATAGTTTTTTTCTACCACTTGGAGGCGTTTGCTCTTGATGCCGTCAGACAAATGGTATTTTTGATTGAGCATATCTGATTTATATAATTGAGCTTGTGTCATTTTTTTATCCTATATTTAACTTTGACTTTGCTGGATAACAGCTTTCTTTTACTTACATTAACCAAAGCAATTGCTTTAATCTAATGATTACGTTTGGGAAGATAAACTGGAACCGCCACTACCCCAGCATACAAACAGCCAAAGAAAGCCACAATAAATCATAATCCAGAGGGATATAAAAGTAAAGCTCGTTTCCCTGCTAAGATTGGAGATGGGTTGTTTGTTGTTTGTTGTTTGTCCTAATGACTAATAACTAACAAGCAATAACAACTAAGCCGATTCAGGCTTCGGCAGGGACGATGGATGGATGAGGAGTTCCGCTGTTGAACGCTTTTCCACCATTTCCCTGGTGATAGCACAACGGGTGACATCTTTACGAGAAGGTAACTCGTACATGATATCCAGCATCAATTCTTCCACAATACCTCGCAGTGCTCTAGCACCAGTTTTCCGACGGTAAGCTTCCTGAGCAATTGCTCTAATTGCATCCTGCTTGAACTCCAACTGCACATTATCCATCTTCAGCAATTGTTTATATTGCTTGACTAGAGCATTGTGCGGTTCAGTTAAAATGGCCATGAGGGTTTCTTCATTAAGGGGATCAACCACTGCCACCATCGGTACACGACCAATAAATTCTGGAATCAAGCCAAATTTCACCAAGTCGTCGGGCTCTAAATGCCGCAGAATATCAGCTGTACGCTTTTCCTTCGAGATATTATCTCCAGGCTGAATAAAGCCCATAGACCGCTTACCCAAGCGTTGTTCCACCACTTTGTCCAAACCAACAAATGCACCACCGCAAATAAACAGGATGTTGCTGGTGTCAATTTGAATACAGTCTTGATAGGGATGTTTGCGTCCCCCTTGGGGTGGTACGCTAGCGATAGTGCCCTCTAACATTTTCAACAATGCTTGCTGAACGCCTTCTCCAGAAACATCCCTAGTAATTGAGGCATTCTCACTTTTACGGGCAATCTTGTCGATTTCATCAATGTAGATAATGCCTCGTTGGGCTTCCTCGACATCAAGATCTGCTACTTGCAGTAGTCGCAGTAAAATATTTTCGACATCTTCCCCTACATATCCTGCTTCCGTTAGGGTTGTGGCATCTGCTACTGCAAAAGGTACATCCAAAATGTTGGCTAAGGTTTGAGCCAACAGCGTCTTGCCACAACCGGTAGGACCAATGAGGAGAATATTCGACTTTTGCAGTTCCACCGAATCATCCCCTCCTCCCTTACTATTTCCTGGTTGGAGAAAACTCAACCGTTTGTAGTGGTTGTATACAGCGACACACAGAGCCTTCTTGGCTTCTGATTGACCAATTACATGCTCATCAAGATACTTCTTCAATTCCCTAGGTTTAGGAATTTGATTAAAAGAAATTCCTGGCGGACGAGGGCGACGTTTCTGAGGTGGGTCTGAACTAGGTACTGGCTGGGGAGCTGGGGCGACGGAATCAAGTAACTCCTCATCTAAAATCTCATTACACAAGTCAACACATTCATCACAGATATAGACTCCTGGTCCAGCAATTAACTTGCGCACTTGTTCTTGAGACTTGCCACAAAACGAACATTTTAGATGGGAGTCGTATTTAGACATTTCTAGCCTCTTATTTAATAGGAGTGACAGTTGCTTCACTGGGAAGATTCTGCCGGTCGATCACTAGGTCTATTAGACCATAATCTTTGGCCTCTGCTGATGACATGAAAAAGTCACGGTCGGTATCGACAGTAATTTTATCAACCGGCTGACCAGTGTGATAGGCAAGTAACTCATTGAGCTGCTGTTTGTGGTAAAGAATTTCTTTAGCTTGAATTTCAATATCCACTGCCTGTCCCTGAGCCCCACCAAGGGGCTGATGGATCATGATCCGAGAACTAGGGAGAGCCATACGTTTACCAGCAGCGCCAGCGGTGAGTAGAAATGCCCCCATGCTAGCAGCTAAACCAAAGCATATGGTAACAATATCTGGACTAATTTGCTGCATTGTGTCATAAATCGCCATACCAGCTGTTACCGAGCCCCCTGGAGAGTTGATATACAACTGGATGTCCTTTTCTGGATCTTCGGCTTCTAAATATAACATCTGGGCAATGATCGAGTCTGCCACAATATCATCTACCTGAGTGCCCAAAAAAACGATGCGTTCTCGCAGTAGCCTTGAGTAGATATCAAACGCTCGTTCTCCAACGCCGGACTGTTCTACCACCATCGGGACAATATTACTGGTACTGACGGAGTAAATCTCCGGGTAACTCGAGTTAGTGAATTGGTAAGAAGACTGGGATTGCAGCATAGAACAAAAGCTTGGGAACTATAATTGACATTAATCAGGGAGCAGGGAATTGGGAATTGGGAATTGGGAATTGGGAATTGGGAATTGGGAATTGGGAGTGTTTCTTCTATTCATCAAGGGTTGTGCGCCTCCAGTGGGGAGGCTTTCAGGAAACAAGGGAGCAGGGAAGAGGATGTGGCTATTATCAGCAAGTCAGGATTTGTTCCTGGGAGCCTAAACTCTCATTCTTCAGTAGATGGCTCTGCTGTGACATCAATCGTCTGAGTAGTTTCATCCGTTTCAACTTCTAAAGTTGCTGTGGTTGTATCTTCTGCTTCTGTTGTTGGGGCTTCTATTTCTCCTTCTGGAGTTAAAGAACCCTTGGGTACTAACTCAATCCTAGCGTGTTCTGCTAGCCACTCAACAGCTTTCTCTTTGAGCAAATCCGACTCCACTACTTCTCTCAACCTACCAGGATCAACCTCTTGACCAGCAAGTTGCTCCATCCATTCATTGATTCTGGTTTGAATCACTTCTGGTTCAACAACCAGAGATTCCCGCTTAGCAACTTCTTCGAGTGCCAAAGATTGCTTGAGGCGGACAATTGCCTCAGGACGAGTTTTTTCCTGCATCTGCTGCACCATCTCAGGTGTCAAGGTACTAGTAAGGTTCATCCCCATCTGCTGCAACTGCATGATACTTTGCCTGATCAGGTTTTCTACTTCCTGATCAATCATCGTTTTTGGGAGCTCAACCTCAATTTTCTCCAACAAAGCCGCTACCAAGACTTGCTCCTTACTCTGAGTTGTTTCTTGATCTGCTTTTTGTTTAAATTGTTCTGACAAAGATTCCTGCAATTCTGCGAGAGTCTCCATCTCACTGATTTCTTGAGCAAAGTCATCATCTAACTCTGGTAACTCTTTTTCTTTGACTTCCTGGAGAGTAATATGGAAAACGACTGACTCCCCTGCTAATTCTTCTCGTGCATAATCTTCGGGAAATGTTACCAGAATTTCCTTGGTTTCTTCCGGATTCATGCCAACAATACCCTGAACAAAATCCGGCAGGAACTTTTCCTCCTCTAGCTCAATTTGAAAGTCACTGGCTTCCCCTCCAGGAATTAGGTCTCCTTCTTCTTCCTCACCTTCAGCTTTAAATCGACCAGTGTAATCAACTACTACCACATCACCCATTTGAGCAGGACGTGATTCGACGGGAATAAGAGTGGCTTGTTCTACACGACGCTCTTCTAAGAATTTATCAACGGCTTCCGGCTCCGGCTTTGTTTCTTCAGCTTTGACGCTCAAACCGCTGTAATCAGACAGGTTGACCATTGGTGGAGTGTCAACAGAGGCCGAGAATATCAGTGGTTCCCCTGGCTTGAATTTGCTGCTTAATTCATCAAACTTGGAAATGAGCTTGTAGTTTCCCAATGCCTCAATGTTTTCTTGCTCAATCGCCTGCTTGAGGCTATCTTGAACCAAATCTTCGACCGCTGCCTCCTTAATCCGTTCTACCCCCATCCGTTGGAGCAAAATCTGACGCGGCACCTTTCCTTTGCGAAACCCAGGAATATTGGCAGAGCGAGAGAGGTTTCTTACAACCTTTTCGTAGACTTTTTTAGTTGTTTCGGCAGGAATCTCAATTTCCAGACCGAGTTGGCTATCGGGTAGCCTTTCCTGAGTAATTTTCATTGATTGATGCTTTCGTTTCAGACAACTTAGGAGATTTGGGTAAACTACGAGCTTTATTCAAGCCGCCGTTATAGCCGTAGGCTTAACGGCGGGTTGTTGACGCTATGCTATCCCTATATAATCAGTAAGCATATAGTATATCTTTAGTGGACGCTCTCTTGTCAGAGTAGAAAGCACAAGAAGGGTGTCAACACAAGTAAACATCGTTAGTTTAACTCAAACTAGCTTAAAGAAACTTAACGATTGAGTGAAAATTGCTCAAGTCTATGTTGAACATATATCTTGGATGTATAAGTGGAGGAGATGCCTTTGTCTAGTAAAATTAGTGTTGCGATTCTAGGGGCAACAGGGGCAGTCGGTACAGAGTTAAGGGAGTTACTGCAGAGCCGCAACTTCCCCGTTGCTCAGTTGAAACTGTTGGCCTCACCCCGCTCAGCTGGACGTCATCTCTCCTTTCAGGGGGAAGATGTACTGGTAGAAGCAGTATCTGAGAATTCTTTTAAAAATGTCGATTTGGTTCTAGCTTCAGCTGGTGGTTCTACTTCCAAAGCTTGGGCAGCAACAGCTGTAGAGAGTGGTGCAGCAGTCATTGATAATTCCAGTGCCTTTCGCCTGAATCCAGAAGTACCTCTGGTGATCCCGGAAGTTAATCCTGAGGCAGCCGCAACTCATCAAGGTATTATTGCCAATCCCAACTGCACAACGATTTTAATGGCAATGGCAGTTTGGCCTTTGCATCAAGTGCAGCCGGTGCAGAGGATTATTGCCGCTACCTATCAATCAGCCAGCGGTGCTGGAGCCAGAGCCATGGAGGAAGTTAAAACCCAAGCCAAGGCAATTTTACAGGGTGAAACTCCACCCACAGAAAGCTTTCCTTACCCCCTGGCTTTTAATCTATTCCCCCATAATTCCCCACTCAATGAACAGGGTTATTGCCAGGAGGAGATGAAAATGGTTAACGAAACTCGTAAAATCTTTAAAGCACCCCAGTTAAGGATTAGCGCTACCTGTGTACGGGTTCCCGTCCTACGGGCTCACTCAGAAGCGATTAATCTAGAGTTTACTGAACCAATGCCGGTGGCAAAGGCAAGAGAATTGTTAGCCAATGCTCCTGGAGTACGATTAGTAGAAGATTGGCAGGCGAATTATTTCCCCATGCCCATTGATGCCTCTGGTCGTGATGAAGTATTGGTAGGTAGAATACGTCAAGATCTTTCTCACCCCAGAAGCTTAGAACTGTGGTTGAGTGGAGATCAGATTAGGAAAGGAGCGGCCTTAAATGCTGTACAAATTGCCGAGTTGTTAGTGGCTCGCAATTGGCTAAAACCGACAGCAGTAGCTGTTTCTCATTAAAAAAACTAGTTATATGGATTGACAAGACAAAATGAATTATGAGAGAAAATCAAATCCTAAATTGGTGGCTAGTTTCTCCACAAACGAATGACCAATGACCAATGACCAAATGAGGAGTGAAAAGAGGGTGGTCAATTTTGGACGTGTGTTGACAGCAATGATCACACCATTTAAAGAAGATGGTAGTGTGAATTACGAGGTTGCAGAGCAGTTGGCAGCCAAGTTGGCTGCTCATGGCACAGATACCCTAGTAGTTTGTGGTACCACTGGTGAATCTCCGACCCTTAGTTGGGAAGAGGAGTGTCAGTTATTTCAGGTGGTGCAAAAAGCAGTAATAGGCAAAGCCAAGGTAATTGCTGGAACTGGTTCAAACTCTACCACCGAAGCGATCGCAGCTACCCAAAAAGCCGCTAAACTAGGCATAGATGGTACATTACAAGTTGTTCCTTACTACAATAAACCACCCCAGACAGGGCTGTACGAACATTTTCGTGCGATCGCACAATCGAGTCCAGACCTTCCCTTAATGCTTTATAATGTTCCGGGTCGTACAGGTCAAAATCTCCAACCAGAGACAGTAGCTCGCTTGGCAGAAATTCCTAATATTGTGGCCATCAAACAAGCCAATGGTGACTTTGACCAAGCCAGTCAAATTCGGCTGCTGACACCACCGGAATTTGCTCTCTACTCTGGAGACGATTCCTTTACCCTGGCCACACTAGCTCTTGGTGGCACTGGTGTTGTTAGTGTTGCTAGTCATTTAGTAGGATCTGAGCTCCAAGAAATGATACAAGCTTACGAAGCCGGTAAGACTAGTGTGGCAACTGCAATACACATAAAGCTTTTTCCTTTATTTAAAGTTCTGTTTTGTAGCGCCAATCCTATCCCTGTCAAAGCAGCACTGAAACTGCAAGGCTGGCTGGTAGGTTCCTGTCGCCCACCCCTAGGTGAGCTACCAACCGAGTTAAAACAAAAGTTAGAGTTAGTGTTAAAGGAACTTTCGTTGCTTTAAATAAACAATTGTGGTGGTTAATGATAGCAAATCTCCCATAAAAACGCAAGTAAATTAAGGGTATAATTTATATTTACCCCTAGATATTTTCATTATTAAACTTAAAAAATACTGTTTTCCAGGAAAAAAGGTGGCAATATTTTTATTGTTTTTGGTAATATTTGAAATCTATACTTGCATTGGCATTTTACTTTGATTAGGCTTAACTAACCTTGTACTAAATGAAAACCTTAACTTCAACAAAAACAAATGGCTAAAGACAAATCTAAACCCGCTGTCAAAATTATTCCTCTAGGCGGATTGCACGAAATTGGTAAAAATACCTGTGTACTTGAATTCAACGACGAAATGATTCTTGTAGATGCAGGACTTGGTTTTCCCAACGATGATATGCATGGGGTTAATATTGTCCTACCGGATATGACTTATCTGCGGGAAAATTGTCACAAGATTAAAGGTATGATTGTAACCCACGGTCATGAAGACCACATTGGGGGAATTGCCTATCATCTCAAGCAGTTCGACATTCCTGTTACTTATGGTCCACGGCTAGCAATGGCTTTACTACAGGGTAAACTAGAAGAAGCTGGTGTTGCTGACCGCACAGTCTTAAAAACAGTTAGACCCCGTGAGCAAGTTAAAGTTGGCTCTTACTTCCAAGTTGAATTTATTCGTAACACCCATTCCATCTCCGATAGCTTCACTATTGCTATTCGCACCCCAGTGGGAGTCATTATCCATACAGGGGATTTCAAAATTGACCATACACCAGTAGATGGGGAATTCTTTGATTTTCAGAGACTAGCAGAATACGGAGAAAAAGGTGTTCTGTGCCTACTGAGTGATTCCACTAACGCCGAAGTTCCAGGACATACTCCTTCAGAACAATCTGTTTATCCCAATCTTGACCGTGTTTTCTCCCAAGCACCCGGAAGAGTTCTAGTAACAACGTTTGCCTCCTCAGTTCACAGGCTAAATATTATTCTCCAGCTAGCACAAAAACACAAGCGGGTGGTCTGTGTTGTTGGTCGTTCAATGCTCAACGTTATCGCTCAATCTCGCAATCTCGGCTACATTAAATGCCCAGATAATTTATTCGAGCCATTGCACGCCGCCAAAAATCTACCTCCAGAAAAGGTAGTGATCCTCACCACAGGTTCCCAAGGGGAACCTCTAGCAGCCTTAACCCGCATCTCCCAAGGGGAACATCGGCAAATTAAAATCCGAGAGGGGGATACAGTAGTATTCTCTGCCAACCCAATTCCCGGTAATACCATTGCCGTGGTCAATACCATTGATCGGTTGATGATGCAGGGAGCCAATGTTATTTATGGACGCCATCATGGCATCCACGTTTCTGGTCATGGTGCCCAGGAAGACCATAAGCTGATGCTTGCTCTCACTCGACCGAAATTCTTCATGCCAGTTCACGGTGAACATCGAATGCTAGTGCAGCACAGTAAATTAGCACAAACCATGGGTATCCCAGCCGAAAATATGGTGATTACCAATAATGGGGACATTGTAAAATTGTCTGAGCAGAGTATTCGTGTTATTGCCCGAGTCCCGTCTGGAATTGAACTGGTGGATCGAGCAGGTGTAGTTCATCACGAAGTACTCAAGGAACGGCAACAACTAGCAGGAAATGGTGTAGTTACTGTAGCAGCAGCCGTCAGCTGGGAAGGGAAACTGCTTGCTAAGCCAGCAATCCACCTTCGGGGTGTTGTCTCAGAGGTGGATAAGTCTCTGTTAGAAAAATTGGTCATCAAAACCATTGAAGGAACATTGAAGGATCACTGGACTGACTTTGCCGAGCCATTGAATGGCAAACAGACAGATATCGACTGGACAGGCTTACAAGGAGAAATTCAGGGAGATCTTCAGCGCTTGGCCCGTCGGGAACTCCAAAGTCGTCCATTGCTAGTATTCCTGCTGCAAAGTCCCGAGGAGCCACCGGTAACGGTAAGAGGTAGACGCCGACGCTCAACTGCTAAGGTAGCTTCCTAGTATAGCAACCGCCAAGGGTCCGGAAAGCCCCTCTCCTCTTAGGATACCAATGGCGAATGGGGGGTCATACCCCTTATTTATCCAAAAATTGACATGTAGAGACGTTGCATGCAACGTCTCTACATGTAGCAGGATGACGCAAAATCGTGACATGAGGGGTCACACCCCTGATTGGCCAGCAGTATCCTCTTAGGGGAGGGGTTTGGGGGGGGGTCAGACCCACCAGCCGATTCGCCCACAGTATCGATATGGGGAATAAGGAAGATAAAGGAAAGCTAACGATTGAGCATGATATGTCAATAACTCTTAGGTTATAGTTTATACTCATCCCTGGAGTATAGTAGAAATCCCGATTACCTAGAGCATCAGTCCAGAAACCTAATTTCTGGACAAAACTAGGATAAATGCTTCATTCCTTCTTACTTGTTACTTGTTACTTGCTACTTGTTACTTATTCCCCAAAGGTGCATCCCCATGTCGATGTTTAATTTCTTCGCCAAAAAACGCCACAAGTCTGCCCAGCCAAAGTCACAATCCTTTATCCTGGAACCGATCCTCACTCCTAGTGGTTTATTAGATGGAGGAGATGATCCCCTAGACCCTACATCCCTAGATACAGATCTACCAAACTTTGCATCCCTAGATATAGATCAAACGGATGATGCCAATAATGGGGAACTTGAGGAACCAACGGCTGTAGATGATATTTCCCCCGAAGAAATTGAACCCCTAGACTTCATTGATAACCTTGTAGCTGCTACTTTTGAATCAGGCTACTTTACTGTAGGAGAAACCGGAGAAGTTAGTATTGATTTCCTCTTTGATGGCGGTAGTTACGAAGGAGAGTTGGCTATCTTCAGTTTAGAGGGGATGGAGGAATTTGAACCCGGTTCTGAAGAGTTTATCCAAGAAGCAGCTAACCGTGCATTGAGTAATTCTGAGTTAGGTCATATTGTTATTTCTGATCAAGATGAAGGAGCCAGGTTTAGTGGTGATTTAGGAGAAACAGACCGCAATTCTGGAGATTACTTGGGGGTCAAAACCTTTGAGATGAACTCAGGCGATCGCTTTGGTTTTATGCTAGTTCCCAAGGGTACGGCAGAAGATGTTTCGGAGAATCCTAGCCTGGGAGGTGCAAAAACTCCTTTATTCTCCATGGCAACAGCAAACCCTAATGATGCATTCCATGTAGGACAACTGGCTGATGTTACCGGAGATGGCAGTACCTTCGTCCTAGAAGATTTGCGGGTTGATGGCAAGTCAGATGGGGATTACAATGACCTAATTTTCCAGGTTCGTGGTGCTGTAGGGAAAGCGGTAGATTTAGATGAAGTTATTGCTCAAGGTCAGGATTGGCGTAATACAGATTTAGGTCAAGCACTTCTTGATTATGCCCAGCCCTATGTTACTCCTGAATTGGATGACTTCTCAGCTACTAAAGAAATAGTTGATAGTTCTGTAGAGATAGTAGATGAAGTTCCCATTCCTGTTGAGACAATAGAAGCTAATACTGCTGTAGAAGTAGCAGAAGAAGTTGATACAGCAACTGAAGAAGTGGCAACAGAGTTCAGCAATGCTGTCAATGATGTTCCCTATTCTGTAGGGAGACCCGAAGCTCAACCTTTAATTGGCATTATTGATACAGGATTTAGTGATCATAACCCTGATATTGACTACAGCAATATTAGTTTAGGTCAAGATTTTGTCGATGGAGATGATAATCCTCTCCTTGCTGCCGGTGAAGGGAACGAGCATGGAACTCATGTTTTAGGTGTTATTGCAGCACAACAGGATAATGACATTGGTATTGATGGGATTAATGATGATGCTCCTATTTGGTTAAGTCGCGCCATTGGTTCTGGAAAATGGGCAGAATCCTTGATTGAATTTGTTGATGCAGCTCGATATTCGGGTCAGCCTAATGCTATTGTCAACCTCAGTTTTGACTTGATTCAAGTCGATGATCAGGGCACAATTTCCACCCGCTATGAATTTACTCCCATAGAAATGGCAGCTTTAGAATATGCTCGTCAAAACAATATTCTCGTTGCCGTTGGAGCAGGGAATGATGGAGAAGTTATGTCTGCTTTGGGGCAAGCATCTCAGCAGTTTGATAATATTATTACTGTAGGTTCCGCAGAACAAATTAATGGTGAAACTTCTGTATGGCAAGGGTTTGACCGATCTGAATATTCCAACTATGGAGAAGGTTTAGATATTGTTGCCAATGGTGGCTCACTGGAAAATCCTGTCATCTCTACTGTTGGTGATGGTTTAGGTTCAATGGAGGGAACTTCTGTTGCTACTGCTCAGGTAACGGGAGCCACATCTCAAGTTTGGGCGGCCAATCCTGAGTTAAGTTATCGTCAGGTGATCGAAATCCTGAAATCGACGGCGACTGATCTCAAAACTGCCAACCCTGATGTTGAAACAGGAGCAGGATTACTCAATATTGCAGCCGCTATTCATTTAGCAAAAGCGACTCAGCCTGAGGCATACGATCCACAATTACAAGTGGTTCCTACTACTTGGAGTGGTGAAGGACAAATAACTCCTTTGGAACGTGCAATTCGTCGTGCTTATACGATGCAACCAAACGAAACTCTTTGGGGTATTGCTCAACGGGAATTAGGCGACGGTAATCTTTGGCCAGAAATTACGAAAGATGAAGCTGGCACTACACCATTCACTGAGGCAGAAGCCAGAAATTTGCCTGTGGGTCAAGTGGTCTATTTACCAGGAGATGATTCTACTCCACAACCCAATCCTGATCCAGTTAAACAAACAGCATTCGATAATTTCTTACAAGCATTTGGCAATCTCTCAAGTCCCTCTTGGTTGAGTTTCCTTAAGGAGATGTTTGAAAACTTCTACCAGAATCCTAATAGCACTTTAGATTCTCAAGCACCTCAACAGGGAACTGGTTTAACTGATAATAACCCAGTGGCGCCTATTCAAAGTTCCAACACCCTTGCTGGCAAACAGATCCTCTTAGATCCTGGACATGGGAAAACCGATACAGGGTTTGATCCAGGTGCTTCAGGAAATGGAACCAATGAAGCAGTAGAAAACTTACATCAGGCTCAGGTTGTTGCCCAACACCTACGCCAGCTGGGTGCGGAGGTAACCATTCTGGATGAGGCTTTATCCCTAGCACAAATTGGTCAACAAGCTGCTGGTTATGATCTGTTTGTTTCCCTGCATCTCAATGCAGCTAACCAAAGTGCTCAAGGACATGAAGTTTTTTCCCATCCCAATGCTCCTGCCCAAGATGCGGAACTTGCTCAGGCGATCAATAGTGAACTTGATGCCATTTTCCCCGATAGTGAAATTCCCAACCGAGGGGTAAAATCCTTCGATTTCTCTGTATTGCGCAATGCTCCCTTAGAGGTTCCTGCGGTTCTTACAGAATCTTTATTTATTGATGCACCGGGCATGAGTCGCGCTAACGTAGAAAAAGCAGGTCATGCTATTGCTCGTGGTATCGAAAAATTCTTCACGGGTCAGGCAACTGGTGCTCTTCCTACCCCAAGTCCCCAACCTCCATCTCAACCATTTCAATCTGGTGTAGTCAATTCTAAAGTGGAAGGTTTACCCTTGAATTTTCGGGCTGATTCTTATGTGGGAGCACAAATTATTGATCAACTTGCCGAAGGAACTGAGCTCAAGGTTTTGCAATCCGTTAACGGAGGAACTTATGACCCCGGAACTGGTTCTCGCAATGATTGGTACCAGGTTGAAGTCAATGGTCAGCAAGGCTATGTAGCTGCCTACTATGTTGATATTACTGCCGCCAATGCACCTGCCGGTTTCCACCCAGAAAACTTCTCAGGTTGGGTAGGTCCATCAATTGGTGTCGCTTTACGTAACAGTCCCCAACATGATGACAGGAGTGGTTTAGCTGAACCTCACAAAAAGACTCTTCATTTCGATGGTTGGACTTATGGCGAATCTGTAGAAGACCTGTGGACTGGTGAACCTGATGCACTCTGGTATCGTTATTGGCGCGATGGTCAAGCTTATTGGGTGCCCAGCGCCTACATTTTTGGCTATCCCGGCTCTCAACCTCCAATTCAACCAGGTGGAAGTTCTAATCCTGGAAATATAACCAAAGAGGGTCATGTTAACTCTAAGGTTGAAAATTTTGCTCTCAATTTCCGCAATAAGCCTTCTACAAGTGGCTCTGCTGTTATTGGTAAATTGCCTCAGGGAACTACCGTAACGATTCTGGAACAAGTTTCTGGTGGTGTTTACCCACCAGGCAATCGGACAGATTGGTATAAGATTGAGGTTAATGGTCAGACTGGTTATGTTGCTGCTTATTATATAGATGAAGGAAGTGGTAATTCCGATAATGGTTCTAGTGCTAAATTTACACAACAAGAATATTACCAACGCTTGTACGGTCACACAGAAGGGCATTGGACACGAGGGGTTGGTAACGGACACAATGGTATTGATACGACAGATACTATACCTCCTTATCACATTCGAGCCGTAGTTGGCGGAGAAGTTATTCATGTGAAAAATGGTTTGCAACTTAATGGTGTTGCTAACTTATACAACCAGGGCATATTCAACCGGGGATATCATCCAACGACAGGTAATTTGGAAATAGCTTCTAATTACAATGCAGAAGTCATTATCTGGAATCCTGATCTAAATCGTCGTTTCATTTATCTTCATTTTTCTGAAGTTTCCGTTCAGAAAGGAGATCGGATCAATCCAGGTGATGTAATTGGAATTGAAGGGAGCACAGGTTATTCGACAGGTCGTCATATGCACTTGGAAGTGAAATCAGGTAATTCTGGAGGATTTGTTGAAGATCCATTAGTTACTCTGGGAAATGCAAGAGGACAAGGAATTCTCGACAAAAACTACAGATAATACCAATTTCCGAAAGTGGCTAGTGCCGTGACACAGCTAAAAAGGTGGAATAGGAAATCGACAGTTTCCTTGTCAAATAAGGGTTTGAGACAAAATCTATTCCCTCATTTTAGGTGTGTCACGCCACTAGATAGTCAAAACGCTGAAATGAAGACATATCAATGAATCGTTTCAACTAGGTCCCAATGCGATCGCATAATCTTGCCGGTTGGGTGCAGCTTTCGTGAAACCCAACGCCAAATCTCGACTGTTGGGTTTCGCTTTTGGTCGTTTCCTGAGATTTTTGTCAAAAGGGGTAACAACACTACACCCAACCTACAGCCTTAATTTAATGATAGGTTGTAGGGGCGTATTGCATACGCCCAGCTCTTGTAGGGTGCGTTAGTGAAACGGATGCTGGTGGCGAAACATTGCTTAACATGCTGAAAGCATTGGTATTACGTTATAAGCCTTAAAAACATCCTATAGTTTTGTAACGTGATCAACAGTAAAATGAGGGTTCCGGATGTTAACTTATATTTCGCCACCAGCGTCGTGAAACGTAACGCACCATCCTAATGTACACAATAACGGTGCGTTACGGCGTTGCCTAACGCACCCTACCGTCTACAAATATTAACTGATTTTGCAACAATTTCAATTTCATCAATTTCAAGCAATTCGTGGATAGGGAGCAGAAGCTAAACCAATTCGCCAACAGTATCATTTATTTCAAGGCGGTTTTGACGGCGACGTTATCTTATAGATATTACAGGCGCACACCTATGCCATTATTCAATAATAACCAAAAATACCGATAATCACAATCAATCCAAATCTCGACTGTTGGGTTTCGCTTTTGGTCGTTTCCTGAGATTTTTGTCAAAAGGGGTAACAACGCTACACCCAACCTACAGCTTATCAGCAGTTTTCTTGCCCTTTACGCAAGCCGAGAAATTATCGAAAAGCCAGTTATGTATTCAGATTATCGCCTAAATCGTTAATTGTGCTCCTAAACCCGCCCCTACATATCCACACATCGGATAATTGGCAGGTCTATTTCAACTACTATATATGTGCGCACATCTTTCCACTGTAAAAGAATAGCAAAAAATAAGGACAAAGTCAACCAGGTTCTAGATCCCCGACTTCTTCTGCCGGTTGCTCTTTATTAATCACCTTCTTCAATCAAGAAGTCGGGGATCTTGAGTGTTGGGTCTCGTTGCCTCGACCCAACCTACAGTTT
>JAAHGR010000779.1 GCA_010672425.1 Symploca sp. SIO2E6 | reverse complement strand
GTAGCGGCACAGACAGCTGATCAGGAAACTGATGCTGCGCCGATACTACCTTCGCCAGTTACTGATAGCTGGGATCTATCCAGCACAATAGATAAGGAACCGGTAATACCATTAGCTAGTTTGGCTGAACCAGAAGCAGTTACTGAGGGAGTATTGCCAGGTTCCACAAATTTACGACCAGGGGATGTTCCTGTTGCTGAAGAAGCGATCGCTCCAGTTCATTTATTAGCTGAAACTGTCTCTAATAGAGGTTCCGAGGAGCAGATGTCTTCAGGATCTGATGCTCTCGAACCGCCACAAACCGATCCCATGGGACAGGTTACCTCAGTTTCTCAATTGTCCGATGTACGAGCAACAGATTGGGCTTTTGATGCCTTGCGATCGCTTGTGGAAAATTATGGCTGTATTCAAGGTTTTCCCGATGGTACTTTTCGCGGTGACCAACCCCTGACTCGGTATCAGTTTGCTGCTGGTTTGAAGGCTTGTTTGGATGAAATAGAACGTTTGATTGCCGCTGGGGATCTGGTTAGTGCTGATGATTTTGAAACCTTGCAGAGGTTGATGCAGGATTTTGCGATAGAACTGGCCAGTTTGGAAAGTAGGGTCGATAATTTGGATGGTCGTACTGCTTTTCTCGAAGAGCATCAGTTTTCCACTACTACCAAACTCTTCGGTCAAGTGGTCATGGGTGTTCAGGGTCGCTTTGGCAATACAGCAGACTTTTTCCCCGTGGATGGAGTGAAAGATACCGCAGATCCTGGTACGGAAGTTAACTTAATCAGCAATTCTCAATTAAGTCTGTTCACCCAATTTAGTCCTCGCAGTATTCTCCTCACGGGACTACAGGCAGGTACCGGGGGCACGGCTCCTCGCTTAACTAATGATACTAGATTAAGCTACGAAGGGAACACTGATGCTGATCTAATCCTGAGCGATTTGACTTACCGTCATCTTATTGGGGATAATTTTGCCTTCATTGTTGGTGCTGAAGGAGTTAACGCGGTTAACGTCTTTCGAGGGGCCAACCGAGTAGAAAGTGCAGGTTTTGGTCCGATTTCCGCCTTAGCTCAGCGTAACCCAATTATTGCCATTGGTGGAGGAAGAGCCGGAGTAGGATTTGACTGGCAAATTAGCGATCGCTTGAGTTTACAATCTGTATATTCGGTGAGATTGCCGGAAGACCCTGACATTGGCGGTATATTTGGTAGCGAACAAGGAGAAAATACCGTCGGTGTGCAATTAGCTGTAGCACCAACCAATACCATTGATCTTGCTCTTAACTATATTAATTCTTTTTCTCCCTTAGGCAGATTGAGAACTGGCATCGGAGATGATCAGTTAACCGTGGGAACGCCAATTAATACCAATGCCTTTGGTGGCACTCTATCTTGGCGCATTATTCCCCAAGTAACGATTGGTGCTTGGGGAGGATATGCTAATTCGGTGAGAAAGGGTGATGCGGGAAATGTAGAAACTACTAACTGGATGGCATTTCTTAACTTTCCCGACTTGGGGGGAGCCGGTAATCTAGCCGGGATCTATGTTGGTCAACCTCCAAAAATTACTAGTAGTGACTTACCTACCGGGGAAAATATTCCCAATCTACTAGCAGGGGGTATCGGCACTCCCGGAGGTCAACCAGGAACCACTACTCATCTAGAAGTATTTTACCGCTATCGGCTTTCCGAGAATATTGCTATTACTCCAGGTTTCATCGTTATTTTTAACCCAGCCCATACTCCTGAAAGTGATACTATTGGTATTGCTGCACTCCGAACGACTTTTACGTTTTAGATTTTAGATTTTAGATTTTAGATTTTAGATTGTCGTTATGACTATTCAATCAATTCGAGCAGCCTGTGGATTAACGATTAAAAAAGGTGAAAAAGCTTCCCTTCTGCCTTCCGCCTCTTGCCTCCGGTCCCCCTCCTTAGAGGGGTTAGGGGTGGTTACTGCCTTCTGCCTTCTAGCACTAGCAACTGCTGCTAATGCTCAATCCGATAGTATTCCCATTACCGGGGGACGCGCTGTTTTCAACAATACCCAAATTTTTGTCCCTATTCCTAATAATATTGACCCTAGGAGTGTGGTTTTTAGAGGGGGAACTCCTGACTCTATCTTTATCAGAACCAGCCAAGGTAATATACCACTTAATGCGAGATTCGAGGCCACTACACTGCCAACCTTAAATACTACTGCTGGTGGTATTCCTAGTATCGGGGACAGGGGTAATGTGTTTGGCAATTTAACTTTCCGAGGCTTTACCGCTGCTGGAGAACCTGGACTCTTCTCGAATATTCCTACAGAGGTGAACTTTCAGATCACTTCTGGTAATTTCAATTCCCTGATTACTCGACCTTTTACCCAATACCAGACTGAACCTACCACTTTAACCCAGACAGGCACGATCGCAACTCCCACATCCTTCACTTCTGTAACTAGAACCATTCCTATTGTCCTAGTACAATTCCAACCTGGTTCCAATTCCCCTCAATCTCGGATTCTCACTAGCGTTACACCAGTCACTACGATTCCGGCATCAGCTTTCAATTCATCGATCCCAGGCGACAGTTTCCTGGTCAACTTCAATGCTGATTTAACTGGTGGCTCAGTATCGGTTCCCACACCACCAGGATTTAACCCCATGGGTAATCCTCAGGGTAATCAAAATAACAGTACTGTCGGTTTTAACAATCCTAATACTGCTCCCACAGTATTTATCGATCGCTCGATTAACATCAATATCAATATCAGTAATAGTACTGGTGTTTCCCAATTTTCTCCTGTCCTCCCAGTCGTATTTTTCCCCGGCTCATTTACCTTCAACAATGTTCGCAGTGGGTGGTGGTGCGATCCGCCGATAGCCGAAGGTTTTGAATACGAGATGATACCCCGGGATATACCCATTGGCTTGACTAGTCGAGTTTTTCCTGGTATGACAGGTCAAGATACCTCTACGGATGCAGTTTTTACCAAGATTAGCGGTTTTCCGGAAGCAGTGGATCAAGATGACCGCTTTACCGTTATGGTTGAAGGTCAAGTACTAGGAGAGTTTGGTCCTGGGGAAACTCTTGATTTCGGTGACTATCAGGAGGAACTAGGAGATTTACTAGTTAATGGCGAAGGGGTGAAGAAATTTACTATCGGCGCGATCGATCCCGGAGTAGATGCCGCCGATCCGGAAGCCTTTCCCCTCAGGCTGGAATTCAATACCCCCACTGCTAGTTTTGAAATGCGAGCGATCGAGAGTCAGCAGGCAGTGGTTAGGAGTAATGAGTAATGAGTAATGAGTAATGAGTGATGAGTGATGAGTGATGAGTAATGAGTAATGAGTGATGAGTAATGAGTAATGAGTAATGAGTAATGAGTAATGAGTAATGAGCAATGAGTAATGAGTAATGAGCAATGAGCAGTAGAGAGACTTCCGCCCCAAAAAGAAAACGAGAAACAAGTCAACTTCCCTTAGAGCCTTGGAGCCTTGGAGCCCTCTGCCTTGGAGCCTTAGGCTTGTGTTGATTCAATTCTTTAATC
>JAAHGR010000778.1 GCA_010672425.1 Symploca sp. SIO2E6 | reverse complement strand
GGTGCAAGATCTAAGTTTAATACCAAATCCGGGTTAGTTACCCCCGTTTTGAGAAAACTGCGAAAACCCTGTAGAGACGTTGCATGCAACGTCTCTACAGGGTGGGACATAACGGGGGTGTGTATGCCGGATTTGCTATAACAAATTAAATCTAGCAGTTACGGTTTAGACACTAATATCAACAGAAGACTTTGGTCTAGTGCAGGATGGGTTTTGGTGGGCAAAAAGGGGCAATTTATCAGTGAAATTGTCGAAGATATCGATTTTGCCCACCCTACTAGCTTTGATTTCTTGCGATATTATCGCTCTACGCTACAGTCTGGCAGTGATATTCATCGTCTTCGTTAAGTAAATGAGCTTACAGCAGTTTGCTCTGCTATGCGGTACAGTCTTGATCCCCCTAAATCCCCCTTAATAAGGGGGACTTCCGGAAAAGTGTACTTCATTACAGCGCAAAGCGCTGTAATTGTCTATTGCCAGATTATGCATCTGAGGAAGGCGATCGCTTTAAAACCCTTGCCCAGTCTTCTTTAGACGACTTTAGCTGTGAGCCAGGAGTTTTAACTCCTGGTGGATTATCGGAATTGGTGCAAGATCTAAGTTTAATACCAAATCCGGGTTAGTTACCCCCGTTTTGAGAAAACCGCGAAAACCCTGTAGAGACGTTGCATGCAACGTCTCTACAAGGTGGGACATAACGGGGGTGTGTATGCCGGATTTGGTATAATATCAAATCCGGTAGAATAGTTACACTTTGGTGACAATAAGGCAGAAGGCAGAAGGCAGACGGCAGAAGGGAAGGAAGAAGGTTGCAAGGTAGAAGGATACGATAAGTGTTTAGCCGGATTTGATATAACAAATTAAATCTAGCAGTTACGGTTTAGACACTAATATCAACAGAAGACTTTGGTCTAGTGCAGGATGGGTTTTGGTGGGCAAAAAGGGGAAATTTATCAGTGAAATTATCGAAGATATCGATTTTGCCCACCCTACTAGCATGGCACTAGCACTACTAGAGCGAAATAATCTGGATTTCTTTAACGCGGTGCATTGGTTTAGTTGGCTTTTCAGTAGTAATCAGTTCCAACGCTTCACCCAACCTACAGCCTAAGGACTTTGATCTTCCCTGCTTCATAATCCTTGTAAATGCGATCGCAACCAAGCTGTCTTTACCCACCCCAAACCCTGCTAAATTCCTGCAAAAATGCCTCATAAGCTCGATTGATGGCTTGCATCTTAGTTATAGCAGTTCCTGTACGGTTGATATCAGGGTGATATTGCCGAGCTAATTGACGATATGCTAACTTTACTGTGTCTAGATTCGCATCTCTTCCTACACCCAAGACTTCCCACCATTCTCCAGAGACTAAGGGTTCTAAGATAGATTCATCAGTACTAAGCATTTGAGACCAAATCTTGATCGTACCTTGGTCACCACCACTTACTAGAGTTTTTCTATCCGGACTAAAAGCAACAGGACTACATCCAGCAAGAGTACAAAGTTGTTCACCTGTACGTAGATTCCACAGCTTTACTGTTTTGGTACCAGCACTAGCAAGAATTTCTCCATCTGAACTAATCGCAACCGCAAACACTCCTGTTGATTCTTCATCCAGAGTTTTGATTAATTGCCCAGTGTTGAGGTTCCATAATTTAACAGTGCCGTCTGTACTACCACTAACCAGGATGTTACCATCGGGATTGATAGCCACGGCTGTCACCCAACCAGAATGTCCTCTGAGAATCCGAGGTTGTTCATAACTGGTTAAAGACCAAAGTCGGATGGTTTGGTCTGCACTAGCACTAGCAAGAGTTTGACTATCGGGACTAATCGCAATAGATAAAACTGTGTCTGAATGAGCATTTAAAGTACGTTTAAGTTCTCCAGTGTATTTACCCCACAATCTGATAGTTTGATCACTACTCGCACTAGCCAAGATTTTGCCATCAGCACTGAAAGTCAGGCAGGAAATACAACCGGAATGACTATAGGGAGAGTTACGGTATAAAAACGGGGGTAGCAGTTAGATATTCCGCTATTTTATGTAGGCATAAATAAACGAAAATATGTTAATAAGTATTAAGTGAGCTAAAACCCTCTTCCCTTCTGCCTTCTGCCCTGGAGCCTTCTGCCTTAACCAAACGACAAATATTAAGACCAACCTACTTAACACCTACTAATTGCCCCTTCAAATTCCTCCAATGCCCGAACATGTCCTACTTGCCAAGAACTTTCTATAGCAGCAGGAATCATTTTGGTGATGGGAATATCTGGAAAATTTGGACTCGTGTCAGATGTTATATACTTTCCTTCTCTGAGCAAATAAATTTTCAGCCTTCCTCTATCATAAACCCAGATTTCGGGCACGCCAATAAATAGATAAGCATCCAATTTGGTTTTCGAGGTGAGATCTGACTCGATTGCTAAATCAGGAGGTGGATCATTAGGTTCAATTCGGCGACGTCCAATCATCTGTTGACAATTTTGAATGTAGAAACAGGCATCCGGTTCGACTCCTGCTGCACCTTCTTGTTTAAAGGTAGTTGAACCAAAGGGTTCATACTGTCTACCTTTAACCTTGAGTAATATTTTGACAAAATCAGAGATCAATTCTTTCGGCTTTTCATGTTCAGGCAAAGGAACCATAATTTCTAAAGTACTATAACTGTAAGCAATGCGTGCAGCACGTTTTTCTCCCAATTCTGCCAAAATTGACTCAAATTCTTGCCAGTTGACGTTGGGAATAGAGACAGTGCTACCAGGTTCCAGGGTTATCTGGCTAACGGGTTTAACAATGGGGATTATATTTGACAACATCTCGTCAGATCCTGCTTGCGCTTTAGCTATCAATTCTGCTTTCTCTTCTAAAGCTTGCTCATAAATTGATTGAGCGGCTTTTAGTTCAGCCTCAACTTTGAGTAATTTACTGGCAAATTGAATTACTTAGATTTCATTTTTTTCATTTTACGCTCTAAATTTTTCACTCTTTTTTCCAAGTACAACCGCTTTGGCTCTCCTGTAAGGCTGTAGGCAATCAGTTTCTCAATCAGTTTGTCTTGTTTTTTAGAATGAGAGATTAGCTTAGAAACTTTAGTGGACAACTCAGACACCTGAGCTGATAGCTCAGAAATTTCTGTATGATCTTTTAATTGTGTTTCTTGAATTTGCCGCTGAATCGATAGTATTTGTTCGATGTTTTGTTGAATTTCTTCTGGCGTCATGAGTTAGGTGTTAGGTGTTAGGTGTTAGGTAATGAAACTTTAAAACTTACAAGTATACTATTCTTTCACTATAAAAAAATAATAGCAAAAACAATAGCGAACACAACCAATCTACAAATTCATATTTATTTGATCTCATTTACATTGTAATGAAATTTACGTAGGGGCGCACCGACGTGCGCCCTTAACCGACGTGCGCCCTTAACCGACGTGCGCCCTTAACCGACGTGCGCCCTTAACCGACGTGCGCCCTTAACCGACGTGCGCCCTTAACCGACGTGCGCCCTTAACCGACGTGCGCCCTTAACCGACGT
>JAAHGR010000777.1 GCA_010672425.1 Symploca sp. SIO2E6 | reverse complement strand
TCGGAAGGATATCGACAGGGGGGGGAAATGATTCCAATATTTGGGTTAAATGGTCTAGATTATCGCGCTTACCCGCCCCTACAAGATTTGGGATATGTGCGATATTTGCGATATTTGCGGTATGTGGTATATCTGTAATACCAAATCCGGCATAATATACCCCCGTTATGTCCCACACGCTCTGAGACGTTGCATGCAACGTCTCAGAGCGTGTTTCGCGGTTTTCCCAAAACGGGGGTGGTTAACCCGGATTTGGTATAATGCGATGATTTTAGCCATAATTGCAACTAATACTCCTATTCTTCCGGAATGTTTACCTCTGAGGGAGTAGTAGTTAAGGGGGCGCATCGTATTCTAGATAATATCTCCGATGGAAGGATAGCCGAGATGAAAGCTAGTGAGGTTCTGAAGAGATATAAGGATGGAGAAACGGACTTTCGTCGCGTAAGTCTCAGGGGTCAGTCTTTTAAGCGTGCGAACCTTGCTGGTGCAGATTTTAGTGAGGCGGATATCCGGGGGGCTAATTTTACGAATGCTTACCTTCGAGGTGCAAAGTTCTGTGGTGCGAAGGCGGGATTGCAGCGCCAGGGAACAATTTTTTGGCTAGTCATTTTGTTTCTTCTCGTATTCCTAGCAGGATTGAGTGCCGTCACCGCTAACGGAGTTTTGAGAGTTCAGCTTACCAATACCGTATTTGAGCAAAATGTCTTTCTTGTAAGCTTAGTTGTTTTGGGACTTTTATTAAGCTTCGTTTTTATCTCGGTTGATAAAGGTATAAGTGCAAGCTTGAGAGCTTTGATTGGAACAATGCTCTTCGCTGGGATGGTGGCTGCAATAGGACATACTGTGGAATTTTTGTGGCAACAGGCTGTGGTGGTTTGGGTTACTGGTATAGGTGGAGCTTTGGCTGTAGCAGTAAGTACATCTGGAGTTATTGCTGTTACTGTAGTTTTAGCTGGAACTCTAGCCGAACCTTTAACAGGTTTTGTGATTTTTGCTGGAGCCTTAGCTAGCGGTGTAACTGGAGCCATAATTAGAGTTTCAACTCGGAATGGAATTGATGATGTTAAGCAATTGTTTTTAACTTCAGACTGGAATTGGGCTTCTATAGATTTGGTTTGGAGTTGGGCATTTGCTTGGGGTGTAATAATTATGGGGAGTTATGTTGGTTGGCGAACTTTAGCTGAAGACAAAAATTTTACTTGGCTGCGGAGAATTACCATTCCCTTTGGCGCTATCGGAGGTACTAGCTTTTACAATGCCGATTTAACTAATGCTGACTTTTCTCAAGCTAAGCTCAAGAGTACGGATTTTAGGCGAGCGAACCTTACCAGCACTTGTTTCCGAGAAACTAAGAAACTCGGTTTTGTTCGCCCTGGTACAACTTATCTGCAAGATGTTGAAGTGCGGCAATTGTTGATTACAGGGCAGGGACAGGACATAAACTTTGACCACAAAGACCTACGAGGGGTCAACCTACAAGGAGCGAACCTGACAGATGCTAGTTTCATCGGCACTAATTTAAATGAAGCGAACCTGCAAGATGCTGACTTATCCGGAGCAAAACTAGTACAAACCCAATTAGATAAGACTGATTTTACTGGTGCAACGCTCACCGGAGCAACAATTGAGGATTGGGGTATCACTAGTCATACCCAATTGCAGGGGGTGAGATGTCGGTATGTTTTCATGCGCTTACCTACTAAAAATAACCCTGAACCTCGTCGTAAACCGGATAACCGAGAAGATGAGTTTGGAGATGGGGATTTTACTGACTTTATTAAGCCAATGGTTGATACCCTTGACCTCTATCATAACCAGGCAGTTGATCCTCGTGCGCTCGCCATTTCCTTTAAGCAGTTGGTTGAAAATAATCCAGATGCTGAACTGGAGATTGTGGCGATGGAGAAGCGAGGTAAGGATAAGTTCTTGCTTCGGGCGGCAACTGCTCCTGATGCTGACCATTCTAAGCTGAATGTTGAGTATTTTACGACTTATAACGAGATAAAAGCTTTGGTAGAAGCCGAGGCACAAACACTTTTAGCAGAGAAAGATAGCCGAATTTCTAGTTTAGAGAATATGGTAGAAACAGCACTAAAGCATCCGAGTTTTTATACAAACACACAAGTTGAACAGGCAGGTATTATGACTAACAATCCTGGTGGTATTTCTCAATCCAATACAGGTTCAATAGGGGGTGGACAGCAAGCCGCCATTGGTAACAATAACCAGCAAACAATGTCTACTCAAGCAGCTGCATCCGCAGGGGAAGAGCTTTCTCAGCAGGATGTGCTGCAACTGCTGGCGGAACTCGAACAGAGAATTAACGAATCAGGAATTTCCTTTGATATGAAGGAAGAAGCCACGACTTACCTAAGTGCGGCAAAAAAAGCCATTGATAAAGAGGAACCCAACAAAGAACGGGCAAAAATTAACCTAGAAGGTGTTGCTGAGGAACTGGAAAAAGCTAGTAAAGTAGCAGAAGCTGGCACTACTTTATTTACTAAAGTCAAGCCAATTCTCGTAAAAGTCGCAGGCTGGCTGGGTGCAGTAGCCGCAGGTTCTTTCTTAGGTACTCTCTAGTTGTTATAAGAAATGCGTGAACCACCGTCCCATGAGTCCAATTCACAACAGTCTCAGCCTGAACCGAGCGTTCAGCAAACGAATGTAGGCTCAATGGATGGTGGACAACAAGCTGCAATTGGTGATGGCAATATCCAAGTGCAGGGAAAGGGTAATAAAGTCTGGAATTTTTTCTTTGGTTGGAGTGATAAAAGTTTAACTCCACGTCAAGAATACCGCAACCGTCAGGCATTGCTCACTAAAGTTAAGAACTTTTGGGTTAAGGGTGTTCTGGAAAAATCCTTAGATAGAAGATTGGTTAGTGAAGGAACTGAATACTAAGTATGATGTACCTAAGAAAATTGGACAAGCTTGGGTAACACAACAGCAACTGTTGCCATTACTGGATGGTTTGGATGAAGTTAAGGCAGAGCATCGAGATAATTGTATCCCACATTCGGCAGGTTGGTTGTGAAATGGGATATTTTGAGAAAGTGTAACGCCAGAGTCCCAATCTCAAAGATGAATCAAACTACTGACATTGACGTTCAAGACATCGACCATCTGGGAATTAAGCTGATGTGATGTACCATTGAGTTTACGAGTAGGCAATGGCAACGATGCTGACCAAGCGGTGTTTACCGAAGTCATAGAGCAGTTTAAACAGCAGTGGGTTGCCGCAGAGCCGAAAGTGTTTGTGGCGGATGCCGCCCTCTACAGTGAAGAAAACCTCATAGGATTAGGAAAAACCCCTTGGATTAGCAGGGTTCGAGCCACTATTGCCGAAGCTCAACAGCTGATGCAAGCTCTACCAGCACAGATGTTCACTGCCAGTGCCTTGAATGGCTATACCATTGCCGAAGTCTGTAGTACATATGCTGGGATGCCACAGCGTTGGTTGGTGGTCGAAAGCCAATCTCGTCAACAAGCTGATCTTAAGCAACTCGACAAGCGAGTTGCTCAACAGCAGACCAAGCGCCTTGAGGTGCTTGGA
>JAAHGR010000776.1 GCA_010672425.1 Symploca sp. SIO2E6 | reverse complement strand
ACAGGCTCAAGCAACCCTGCAGACTCCAGAAACTCGGTTACAGTGGAAGCTGAGATTAGTCAAAGGGTTGTACAATCGAGGCTATAGCAAAAAAGATATCCTGGAATTGTTCCGATTCATCGATTGGGTTCTGGCACTACCAGAGGAATTAAAACTAGTCTTTCAACAAGAGTTACATACATTCGAGGAGGACAAAAAAATGCGCTATGTGACTAGTATTGAGCAGATGGGGATTGAAAAAGGACTCCAACGAGGACTCCAACAAGGACTCCAACAAGGTAATATTCAGCAAGGACAGACAGATATTATTGAAGTCCTGGAGGTTCGGTTTGGGGAGGTGTCGGATACAACTTCCCAGCAAATCTACACAATCCAAGACTCAGCTATGCTCACCCACATTGCTCAGGCAAGCAATTACCATTGAGTCTCTTACCGCATTCGAGCAAGCGATCGCTTTGGTACAGCGTGGTGGCAATAATTAGAGTTTGTTGTAATTTGTCCTAATTCTCGGTTGCGGTAGATCCCCGACTTCTTCTTCCGGTTTGTCCAGTTAAATCACTCTCTTTAACCAAGAAGTCGGGGATCTGGGTTGCTGCGCTAATGCTTACTTTACCCCTAGTTTTAAGCTTGCCGCGCTAGTAGGGTGGGCAAATTAAATATCTTTGGAAGAAATCTATTCAATCTTGACAACTGATTCAGGTGTACCTCTATATCTGAAGAATTAGCTGCTGTTGTCTGTACAATTAGACCTTACCCTGACCAGATTTGACCTCAGATATGACAACAACACCTACTTCCGAATATGATAGTCCCTGGAAAGAAGCTCTGGAGTCTTACTTTCCCGAATTCATGGCCTTCTTCTTTCCCAAAATGCACAAGAAAATCGATTGGCAGCGCCAATGGGAATTTCTCGACAAAGAACTACAGCAAGTGGTTCGGGATGCAGAAATTGGGCGCCGGTTTGTCGATAAACTGGTCAAAGTGTGGCGGCGCAATGGTCAACAAACCTGGGTGCTACTTCATGTTGAGGTACAAGGAAGCAGGGAATCGACTTTTCCCAACAGAATGTATGTTTATCATTATCGACTCAGCGATCGATACAACCATCCTATCGTCAGCCTCGCAGTATTAACCGATGGACATCCCAACTGGCGACCCACCACTCACACTTACAAGCTCTGGGGTTGTAAACTGAAATTTAAGTTTCCTATCGCCAAACTCCTAGACTACAAAGGGCAACTCGAACAATTGGAGCAAAGTCAAAATCCCTTTGCTGTGGTTACCCTGGCTCATCTACAGGCTCAAGCAACCCTGCAGACTCCAGAAACTCGGTTACAGTGGAAGCTGAGATTGGTTAAAGGGTTGTACAATCGAGGCTATAGCAAAAAAGATATCCTGGAATTGTTCCGATTCATCGATTGGATTCTGGCACTACCAGAGGAATTGAAACTAGTCTTTCAACAAGAGTTACATACATTCGAGGAGAACAAAAAAATGCGTTATGTGACTAGCATTGAGCAGATGGGGATTGAAAAAGGTAATATCCAGCAAAAACAGATAGATATTATTGAAGTCCTAGAGGTTCGGTTTGGGGAGGTGTCGGATACAATTTCCCAGGAAATCTACACAATCCAAGACCCAGCTATGCTCAAAACATTACACAGGGAAGCTATTACTATTGAATCCCTTACTGCATTCGGCCAAGCGATCGCTTTGGTACAGCATGGTGGCAATAATTAGGGGTTGTTGTCATTTGTCCTAATTCTCGATTGCGGCAGATCCCCGACTTCTTCTTCCGGTTTGTCCAATTAATTACGGGTTTAACCAAGAAGTCGGGGATCTGGGTTGCTGCAATGGCCAAGAAGAGCGAAATCACAATAGAGTATGCTCAGATCTTGCACGCTTGCATCATAAATACTTAATAACGCTAGTGATAACAAGAGTTACATACATTCGAGGAGGACAAAAAAATGCGTTATGTGACTAGTATTGAGCAGATGGGGATTGAAAAAGGACTCCAACAAGGTAATATTCAGCAAGGACAAATAGATATTATTGAAGTCCTGGAGGTTCGGTTTGGGGATGTGCCGGATACCATCACCCAGCAAATTCAAACAATCCAAGACCCAGCTATGCTCAAAACCTTACACAGGCAAGCGATCGCTATTGAGTCCCTTACTGCATTCGAGCAAGCGATCGCTTTGGTACAGCATGGTGGCAATAATTAGGGTTTGTTGTAATTTGTCCTAATTCTCGGTTGCCATACAACAGTTACATAACACTTTGTTAACACACCCTACGAAATAAGCGATCGCTCTTCTTCTTTTACTCCTTTGTGTTCTTTGTGTCTTTGTGGTTCACTTAATCAGCACCCTTGCGATCGCTTAGTCTTAGCCGCAGATCCCCGACTTCTTCTTTCGGTTTGTCCAGTTAAATCACTCTCTTTAACTGAGAAGTCGGGGATCTGGGTTGCTGTGCTATTAGGTCAACTCCGGACCCCGATAACGACCATAAATCATTACCATCTCTTTGAGACGATCGCTATATTCCTGGGTTAGTGCTTCACCTCGGTAGCGCCAATCCCAGTTGTTTTCAGCGGTACCGGGAATATTCATGCGAGCATTAGTACCGAGACTGAAGACATCTTGAAGGGGAATAATTGCTTGGTTGGCCACGGAACTCAAGGCTAAGCGGATGATATCCCAAGCAATGCCATGGTGACCTGTACCACCGAGATATTGTTGCAGGCGATCACATTCATGATCGGATGCGTCTTCATAATACCAGCCGATGGTGGTGTTGTTGTCGTGGGTTCCGGTGTAGATGACGCTGTTGGCAGTTACATTAAAGGGTAAGTAGGGATTGTTGGCATCACTACCAAAGGCGAAGTGTAGGATATTCATGCCGGGAAAACTGAAATGATCCCTGAGATCGAGGACCGCTTGATCGATGTCTCCTAGATCTTCGGCGAGGATGGGTAAGTTGCCTAATTCTTTCAGAATGGTGTTAAACAGAGCCATACCTGGTGCTTTAACCCATTCTCCATTAATTGCCGTCTCTTCGTCGGCAGGCACAGACCAAAAAGATTCTAAGCCTCGGAAATGGTCGATACGGATGAGGTCTACATAGGCAAGAATGCCACGGATGCGTTCCACCCACCAGTTAAAACGGGTCGATTCTAAGTAGGGCCAATTATAGAGGGGGTTGCCCCAGAGTTGACCAGTTTCAGAAAAATAATCTGGGGGTACTCCCGCTACTTCCTGAGGTTCTCCGGTTTCTGGGTCTAGTTTAAATAGTTCTGGGTTGGCCCAAACATCGGCACTGTTGTGGGAAACATAGATCGGTATATCACCGATAATCTGGATCTGTTGAGCATTAGTATACTCTTTGAGTTCTGACCACTGCCGGAAAAACTCAAACTGGAGAAACTGGTGAAACAAGATTTCGTCCTTTAAATCGCAACGCCACTGTTCGAGGACTTCTGGCTGGCGTTGACGCAATTCATCAGGCCATTGAGTCCACACCGGTTCTTCCCGAGTCTCCAGCAGAGCCATAAA
>JAAHGR010000775.1 GCA_010672425.1 Symploca sp. SIO2E6 | reverse complement strand
AATTATTGGATGTGGCGTGGTGGGAGCTGCGATTGCTTATGAACTCAGTCTTGTGACTGGGTTACAAGTCACTGTGTTCGACTACCAATCCCCAGCTCAAGGAGCCACTGGTGCTGCCTTGGGGGTTCTGATGGGGGTGATTAGTAAAAAGGTCAAGGGTAGAGCATGGCAGCTGCGGCAAACTACAATGCAACGGTATGAAACCCTAATTCCCGAATTGGCAGCAATTACTGGGCGTCACATTCCCTTCAACCGTACTGGTATTCTTATGCTGTGTTTGGCCGGGGAAGATTTAGCATCTTGGGAAAAGTTGGTAACAACTCGCCAGTCCCAAGGTTGGCAATTGGAAATCTGGGATACTGCTCAACTCCAATCCCACTGTCCTCAACTCGATTGCCAGAGGATAACAGCTGCTATCTATTCTCCCCAAGACAGGCAAGTAGAGCCAACTGCTCTCACTCAAGCTTTGGTGGCAGCAGCTCAAAGTAACGGTGTAACCTTCAACTTTGGTGTCACAGTTGAGGGAGCCCAATCAATACCTGACGCTAGTTCCGATTCACGTACTTGCTGCCAAATTCATACTGATGCGGGGAAACTAGAAGTAGACTGGCTGGTAATTGCTGCCGGATTAGGTTCCCCCCAACTAGCTAACTTATTCCCGGCACCAGAGAGAGAAAATGCTTCACCCCTGATCATCAAACCAGTTCTAGGGCAAGCCTTACAAGTGCAATTAAACCATCCTCTGGGATATAGTGATTTCCAACCAGTTATTACTGGCAACGATGTGCAGATTGTGCCAGTGGGAGAGAGGGAATATTGGGTTGGAACAACGGTAGAGTTTCCTGATGATCAAGGTGAAGTGGTTGCCAAACCAGAATTGCTAGAGCAAGTAAGACTCGAAGCAATCACTTTTTGTCCAGCTTTAGCAGATGCTACCATCGTCCGCACCTGGTCTGGTAAACGTCCCCGTCCCGAAGGGCGTCCTGCACCTATTATTGAACCATTACCTGGTTACAATAATGTTTTGCTCGCTACAGGTCATTATCGTAACGGTATTTTACTAGCACCTGTTACTGCCCAAATGATTCGGGAGGCTTTAAGTGTTAGGTGTTAGGTGTTAGGTATAATCATTCTTCTACCACTCAACGATCGCTTCCTATGGTTCAAATCCCCGAATCGACAACTGAACTTGCTGCTGTCCTTGAGCAACCAGTTGATCTCAACTTTCAGCTGCCTGATCCAGAGGATGAGGAAATTCTGGAGTACGATTTTCAGCAGCAGCTGGATAATGCTTGGCTAGTATGCGATCGCTTTGACTTGCAAACGGAGATTTGGCGGGGACGCATCCTACGTATTGTACGTGATCGAGAGAAAAAAGGTGGCGAGGGACGAGGAGCAGGATTTTTAAATTGGCTCAAAAGTCGAGAAATTAGTAAGAGTCAGGCTTACTCTTTAATTGAACTGGCCAACAGTGCTGATACTCTATTGGCAGAGGGAACACTTGATCCAGATTCCATTAGAAACTTCAGCAAACGGGCCTTTGTGGAAACAGCCAAGTCTCCTGTAGAAGTACAACAGATGGTATCAGATGCAGCACAAAAAGGCGATCGCATCACCCGCCGGGAGGTAAAGCAACTCTCTGATGAGTGGACGGCAATGTCTTCAGATTTGATACCGGAGGAAGTGAAGGAAAGGTCTGCTGAAGGTGCCATGCCTGCACGTTATCTGGCACCTCTAGTTAAGGAAATGGAGAAGTTGCCAGAAACTCATCTGGTACCCTTACAACAGGAAATTGCTGCGAGTCCTGATGTGGATACAATAAAACAGGTAACAGCAGATGCTCGTTACTTAGCCAAGTATCTGGATGCCGCAGCTCAAGTTCAGACGATTAGCCAATCATCCCTGGATATGGAAGTAGCCCTAGAAGAAGCCCTGCGTTTGCAATGTTTGAACACTGCTGCTGATTTAGTCAAACAGGCATCAGTGTTGGAACAAACCATTGCTAAACTCTACACTACCTGGAAACGTTTGGGGAATTTATCAGACCGCTTATACGTAGATACAGGTGCTAGTACTCCCCATTTGCGATCGCTCCTCAACTGTATTGAGAGCCTCACTGGGGAAATTATAGAAGTACCACTTGATGAAACAGGCGAGCAGATTATTCGCCTCAAAGTGATCACAGAAAATTCCCAACCATTTTAATTAGGGTTTGCTGTATGAGTAGGTCAGCCATGCCAGACAAGGACTTCAAGAATTTTCTGTTATCCTTAGTACAAGAAAATGGTATCGATAGGCTCAAAAACCTTGCACTTTAACCGGGAAATCCAAACATGAACTCATTACTCATTACTCATTACTCATTACTTCAAAACCCGAATCAATCGACTTATTCAGCAAACCCTAATTAAGTTTTAGGTTTTAGGTGTTGAGCATAGGAAGCGATTTTTTTTATGACATTACGGTAGATTGAGTAATTTTGTGCTAGACTAATTGAAGTGCATCAATGTAGCGCTTATGTCTCAAAAATTTTGACCACCTAGAGAAGCGGCTGCAGCGAAGGGGTGTTCATCGGCTAAGGTTGACAAGATGGGAGCAACAGGGCAAAATTGTAGCTATCCGTACTCCGTCTGGTCAAAGGAGGTATGATGTAGAATCTTATCAGAAATGGCAGACCATTAAAGTCAATTAACCAAAAGTACAACAAGGATGTTGCCTTACTGAAATCAAAATTATGTGGGTCAAAGAAAACTAGTAAGAGAATTCAACAAATTACTTTTAAACGTAATAAAAAGGTTGTTAACTCATCCCACGACTTGCATTACGTGGGATGCAAGCGTTATTTGTTGTTAGTTGTTAGTTGTTTGTCAAAAAACAAAAAACAAACAACAAACAACAAAGCGGCGGGCGGCTATCCCTCCCATCCCTGAAGGAATGGGCTTCCCGCCGCTTTCGGTGATTATCTTCATAAAACTAGTGAGATAATTGTGAAACGTTTAGTAGCTGAACAGATTGGGAAACTGGTAATTGGCAAGAATGAGAAATGGAAACAAGAAATAAATTTGGGCAAGGTTGTTAATCAGAATTTTGTAGCTATCCCTCATGCCAGACTAATTGAGATGATTACTTATAAAGCTCAGTTAGTAGGGATTGAAGTTATTGTAACTGTTGAAAATTATACATCCAAAACATCTTTTATTGACTTAGAGCCTGTGGAGAAGCACAAGTCTTATCAGGGCACAAGAGTCAACAGAGGATTGTTTCGCTCGAATAATGGCACTTTAATTAATGCAGATATCAATGGTGCCCATTATATGATTAGAAAAGTATTTGGGAATGAGGTTTTTAACTCGGGCTCGATAGAGGCGTTTGCAGTAGCGCCTGTACGGATGAATCCGTGCCAACTTTCAGACAATGTATCACAATGTACCTTGTTGTCATAGTCCGAAGGATACTGTAATGGTTTCAGTTGGTATACTCATTGACTTGCGCTTACGACCAGAAGCGGGGGGACATGTGAAATGTTGGGAGCGCTTGGCAGAGGGAGCGATCGGTTTAG
>JAAHGR010000774.1 GCA_010672425.1 Symploca sp. SIO2E6 | reverse complement strand
GAATCTAGAGACTGGCAGTGTGTAGCTGAACGCTGGCGTTGTCAAAAGCTAGCTCAAAAGCGTAAACAGGCTTTGGTCGATATCAAGCCAACCGGAGACAGCGTACTCAAGTGGGCGTGTATTTTCAAAAACAAGGACAATCAAAAATGACACACACCATTACACAATCGATTTCCCAAGAATTTGATTTAGGCATTCAAACTTGTTATCTGGTGCTCTACAAAGCACTCTCTGAGTCAGAAATAGACTATGCCTTGGGAGAAAGTGCAATTCTCACCTTTTCCTACAGCTTTGCTCCAGATCAAGACCCCTACCTTGAAGTTGGTCAACTGGCTCGAACTGGCAGTGTTTCTACTGGAAGTGAGGCTATTCCCTGGAAAATCGTGGGAATCGACCAATACCCAGGTGGCGATGATGGCGTACTAAAAGGGGTGATAATCGCCTGGTGTCGGAGGATGCAAAGATGACTCAATCAGGGAGCGAAGCCAATCACTACTTAAACACACCTTCGATAACTTCCAGCCATGCTGCTACCGATGACGAAAAGTGCTACGAAATGGAAACCAAGTATGGTTGGAAACTGCTACGAATTGAGCCACTGGATGATCCAACCTTTGAGGTGAACTGCATATTTGAGAGTGAAACGGAATTCCCTAATTATCTGGAGGATTAGCAATGCGTAAATATATCATTTTCAAAGCTGACCGAAAACAACCGGGATGGAAACAGAGGCAGCTGGCTCATACTGGAGCTTTGACTCGAATCTTAGCCGAACATTACGACAGTTCTAACAATCCCATACCTAAGCCAGGGTATCGCTTTCGGGAGTTTCATCAAATTGAACAGTTTGCTAATCCAAACTTCCCAGGTGCCAGTACCCACAGTCGGGTTGGAGACTGGGAAGTAACGAGGGTGAAAGAGTACCCATGCTCTGAACCTGATGCTGAGTTTGATTTGATTGTTATCTGCTACTGCCAATACTCTCCTGTGTCTACCCCTCTAGAGCCGCTGCCAGAAATTCAAGTTCCCCAGGAGTTACAGAAGGTGGAAGCGTGATACCATCAGCTCTTCAAGCGCAATCGGTGAAAACTTTTTGTCAAATAGCAAAACCCCTAGCCCAAGGGAGCTAAGGGAATCGACCAATACCCAGGTGGCGATGATGGCGTACTGAAAGGGGTCATAATCGCTTGGTGTAAGAGGATGCAGCTTTGATTAATTCTCCGCCGTGGGCTTACTGGTCGAACGGTGTGGAAGTATAACAGAAAGCGTAAGCTTTGTTAAGAAATATTTTTCTTACCACTCAAAGAGAGATAAAGTGATCGAATTAACAAACATTTAACCTAGGAAAAGTAGAGTGAACCACCCACCATTAGTTAAAATCTCCCATGCCAAGTTTTTTTGTGAGACTAAAAGACCCTTAGCTCAAGGGGGCTAAGGGATCGTACTTCGTGAGCAGCTCAGTTGCCGCTGAGCTGCTCAAAATAACTCAGTAGTTATGGAGTTCGAGTTGTTCAACAAGAACTCGTGTTGTAAAAGTTTCAATAATTCAAGATGAAAACTCAAACCACTAAAGCTAACCCTAGCGTACCATTTTCTACATCAAATACGCCACAATCCGAGACACAAAGCGACTTTGAAAGAGTCAGCAAAGCCAATCCCTGTGTGCATTGTGGGAAAGATGATTGGTGCTATCGCATTGGAGATTTAAGTGTCTGTAAGCGAGAAAATCCACCAGCAGAAGGCTGGTATGAGACCAGTAAATCAGATAACGAAGGGACACCATACTATGCCCCGGTGACCGAGAAAAAAGCAATCCGCCCCCAGCAAACTCGCTACTGGGAGTATCCATCAAGGAATGGCTCTAAGTTAGTGAGAGTAAGGCGAGTCGATGATGGAAGCGGTAAAAAGAAGATCAAGCAGCAGCACTGGGATGGTAAGGAATGGAAATTTGGGCTCAAGGGTTCTGTCGAGCGCCATGATATACCCATCTATCGGTATGCAGAGGTAAAAGCTGCGATCGCAAACTCTCAGACAATCTTCATAGCAGAAGGAGAGCCCTGCTGTGATGTACTCTGGGAGTTAGGCATTCCAGCGACTACTAACATTGGAGGCTCCGGGAAATGGAAGGACTCTGATACCAAGGATTTAAAGGGAGCATCGGTAGTACTGGTTCCAGATCGGGATAAGCCAGGGTTGAAGCATATGAAAACGATCGCCCAGTATTTTCCCAACGCCAAATGGATGCTGCCATTCCCAGATTCTTACGTTTGGAAAAAACTTCCCAAAAGTCAAGGATCAGATGTCGCCGACTGGATTGCAGATTACAATTTAAAAGCATCAGACATCCATGATAATGTGCATTCAGGAGACTGGCTGATTGAAACAATCGAGCAGCTTGAGAAAAATCTAGCAAGCGAAGTACCCGTATACAAAAGTCCCTATGGGCAACGATACCAGGTGATTAAAGAATATTGGGGTCATCGTCTGAGGTACAACACCCTCAAGCAGCAAGTTGAGTTGGACGGAGAGCCTCTCGACTTAGACTTTGTACGCTTCGATCTGTGTGTTCAACTGGACATCACATTGTCAGTCAAAGAGGCGACTGAAATTACCTTGAAATTGGCAATGGCAAACTCCTATTGCCCAATCCAAGAGTATCTAGAACAAGTTAGCACCCTCCAGCTCGATAAGCCAGTTAACCTAGATTCTCTAGCATTTGAACTACTTGGTAGCTCAAACCCCCTCCACGCCGCCTACCTCAAACGCCATCTCATTGGTTCAGTAGCCAGGGCACTCAATCCTGGCTGCAAGATGGACACAGCCTTAATTCTACAAGGGAAGCAGGGCATCAAAAAATCGACCTTCTTCTGCTCATTGTATGGGGAGAAATTTTTTGATGACACGATGACCGAATCCAGTGAGCGAGACGAGTTGATGAAACTCCACCAGCACTGGGCAGTCGAGTTAGCCGAGTTTGAAACCACTCTACACCGGAAAGGAATCTCCAAGCTCAAGCAGTTCATGAGTACAAGGGTTGACTCATTTCGGATTCCCTATGCTCGAACCGTCAAATCCTTTGAGCGCCACAGTGTAATCGTCGGTTCAACCAACGAGCCAGAATTTCTGAATGACCCATCAGGCGATCGCAGGTACTGGGTTATCCCCGTCAAGGGTATGATCAATATCCAGAAAGTCGAATCAATGCGGAATGCCATCTGGGCAGCAGCAGTGGCAGCTTACCGAGCCGGTGAGCCGTGGTGGTTAACAGAGCAAGAAATAGAATGGGCTATTCAAGCGAACGAACCATTCAGGCTCAGTGACACCTGGGAAGATTTTATTTCCGAGTACGTTGAAGGGCGGCAGTTTGTGACCATTGCCGAAGTCCTAGAGAAGGCGCTAGACATGGAAGCCAGCAAACAGGATAAAAAGAGCCAGATGAGGGCAGCAGCGATTTTAAGGCGCTTCGGATGGCAGAAAGCCAAGCGCTGGCGTAGCGGAACCTGGAAGCGTGGGTGGGAATTACCAGATCTATCCACAGATCCACCCTCCGATGAGGTGG
>JAAHGR010000773.1 GCA_010672425.1 Symploca sp. SIO2E6 | reverse complement strand
GGCGAAAATATAGGGTTCGTGCGACCAAGTGCAGCCTCAGACGATGTGACAAAAGTCAACCCCTTTTTGGGGCTTAATTGATAAATAATACAAATGATAACTTTGCCTAGTTGGTCTTCTTTTAGGCAAAGTATGCTAGAGATATCTACCCCAGCATGAGGACTTGACCCATGCTACACATCAATGCCCAACTTCCATTTTCGGCAAAGTTCTTTTCTACTCATACTCCCCCACCGAAAAAATTATCCAATCGAGTTCGAGAATATCTGCGCCTTGATGAAGTACTAGCCATGATCCAAGCAGCAAAAAAAGTAGGTCGTCATGGCGTCAGGGATGGAGCAATTATTTTACTTATGTTTCGTCACGGACTAAGAACCGCTGAATTAGTAGCCCTGAAGTGGTTGCAGATAGATTTAGTCGGAGGCTACATAGAAGTACGAAGAGCTAAACATGGTCATGATAGCATTCATCCCCTACGTTCTCCCGAACTCAGAGCCCTGCGACAACTTCAAAGAGATTATCCCGATACCCAATATGTTTTCGTTTCCGAACGCAAGGCTCCTCTATCAACTCGCTCAATTCGCCACATCGTAGCCAGAGCCGGAGAAAAAGCTGGGCTCCCATTTAAAGTTCATCCCCATCAACTGCGCCACGCTTGTGGCTACTATTTAGCAGCTATGGGACATGATACCAGGGCAATTCAAGATTATTTAGGACACAAGAATATTCACCACACAGTTCGCTATACGCAGATGTCACCCCAAAGGTTTGAAAGTTTCTTTACAGATTAAGCGACATAGGGTTGTGTTAGCCAAGCAATTCTATAGTGCATATCCAACTGGAACGTACCATAAGGATTGACATGACCAAAAAGCAAAGGTGTAATCGCTCTTTTATCAGTGACACTCAACTTCTTCTCCCAATGTTTCTGGGCTAAGACACTCTGAATCATCAAAGTGTTTACATATACTAAACATATTTGCAATAAGTGCAAAGATAACACCGATAGCTCCTGAGTTTCTAAGCGATTTGAGGCAAACTCACCACCCTTACCGTAAAAGATAAAATCATTGACCCCATTCCATCTCTCCACAACATTCAAACCCTCATTAACTTCTCTTCGTACAGCTTCCTCCTCAAGATATTGACACAAGAAAATTGTTTTAATTACCCGACCTAATTCCATCAACGCTTGATAAGTAGGATGCTTGAAAGGATTTTTGCTAAAACGTTTGAGTATCGCTTCAGTTTCTGCTGTTCCCAACCTCAACGCCGTAGCATACTTGACCATCTGGTCATATTGTTGGCGAATTAAATCCCAATTTATCGGACGGGTTAGAATTGGTTGTAGATGAGGATAGGCATCACTTTGACCAGTGTAAGGACGATACAACTTCTGCGTTTTAATCCGCTTGAGCCTGGGCATTAACTGAAATCCCAACAGGTGAGTAAAAGCAAAAGCCACCTCACTTTGACCGTGACTATCCACATAGTTTTTCTCAACCTCCATACTAGTACAGTGGCGTAAAACTCCTTCAATCATAGCGGCGACTTCGCTACTAGAACAGGTTTTGAGTTGAGAATAGATACAGGTAGATTTCTTCTCAACATGCCAGTAAATCATTACTCCCCGACCACCATAACGCAGATGATATTGAGTCATTAGATTCTGTTCCCATGCACCAAAATGCTTACTGTCACTAGCACAGGTAGTGGTTCCTTCTCCCCAGATTGATGGTGAGCGAATCTCAAAGATGGCATTGATTACCTCTGCGATAGCACTGCGTAGCTGTTCTTTATGAATGTAGCGACGGCGCACATAGAGTAAATCTTGGTAATTTTCCCCATTTATCCCCGTATTAATTTTCTTCAACCCCGTGTTCGTTCCCAGACCGTAGAGACAAAGTAGCAATCTTTTTTGTAGAGTTTCTTTGTCGATAATCTCTCTGGTTCCCAGACTTTTGAAGTTACGGGTAAAATCCACTCTTAAATCTGTCTCTTTGAGAATGTCTAAGAGACTGGTTTGATGCCACAGATTATTGATTTCACTCTTGAGTTGTTTGAGATTAATTGGTTCTGGGGCAGGCTCAAAAGGGCGAAGCCTAATTAAACCTTGATTTTGACCGATAATAGTTACCTCATTGTTTTTGGGCATCCCTTTATCCAGTTTCTCTAACCCAGCTGCCATCTGCTGTTGTAAATCACTAATAAAAGTTTCTACATTTTCAGGGAGAGTTAGGGCTTGGTAGTAAATTTGACGGTGCTGGTCAAAATCCGTGGGTAAATCTTCATCGGGATTACGATAGCGATTAGCCCCTACTACCCAGATTTCTTTACAGCACAATCTTTCTCTGAGGGCTTGTAAAACACTGATTTCATAATTGATGCGGTTGATACGTTCTTTGCCGTCGGGGTCTTTTTCCAGGAGAATTTCTTTCCAACCACTTTTGAGGACTCCATCAATGGGTATCTCTTCCCCTGGAGCATAATATCGAGCTTGGCTTTGGGCATATTTTTTGAGTAGCTCTAATGCTATAATAATGGGATGATGGATGTCATTATTGGAGCGAAATTCCAACATCTCCAATAGTTGGGGAATCATCCGACGATAGTGACTAGCGAAAGATGCACGCATCACAGTATAAACTCTTTGACGATAGGCTATGCCAGTGGATTTATACTCTTTGACTAAATAAGAGAGAGTTTGTTGGCTGACTACGGGGTAGATAACATTTTGGATAACTCCTGATGGTTGAGCCACAGCTACTTCAGCGATGCGGAATAACAAGTTATTTTTTCCGGTAACCTGCTTGAAGTCATCCACCAATTCTTTATTGATGCGTCTCTCGGCTCTAGTGCCAATACGTTGAATGATTTTAATCAGTAACTCAATCAGATTATCGGTAATCTCTTGGCTGCGTTGAATACAGAAAGCTGCCATCAGAGTGTAGCGAATGGTGGTCGGATGTCGCCGTATATCGTAGGGAGATTCTGTCGCTGCCCGTTGACGGTAGGTTTGAATTAGTTTTGGTGAGCTTCCCTTGAATAAATCGGGAGGTAATCCAACAGCACGAATACGTTTTAGCTTGGCTATTTCGATTATGAAGCTCCCTAAACCCACTGGACCTGGGTCGGTTTTGATAAAGGCAAAATCTGAAATTTTGAATTTGAGAGAGGGGACTTTCTCTGATTCAATATTTTCATTATTATTTATTTCTTCCGTATCAATAAGTTTATCAATCTCAGCGATGTTTGTGGTCGTCATCTGGTCGAAGACTTGTTGACAAAATGAGGTTTCGTATTGGTGAATACTGGAGCGAATTAAGCGTTCAACTTGTCCAGCTGTTGTCGGTTCTATTTGTAATTCTCGAAACCTTTGATAAACAATTTGTGTGATTGGTTCAATCCGTTGTTCGTTGGGTAATATTTCTTGGGTCAACCAGTCGCTTATTTGCGCTGAATCTTGGACTGTGGCGACTCGAAAATTAAATAAACGGCGAATTTCGACCCGATAAACTTTGGCTGAACGTCCTTGCCAATCGAAAGAAGAGTATGCACTTTCTGGT
>JAAHGR010000772.1 GCA_010672425.1 Symploca sp. SIO2E6 | reverse complement strand
TTGGATGACAACCTGGCTAAGAGATGAATTAGTCCAGTTGATTAAACGTAGGTTAGTCAAAACTCACGATTGTGAACTACAAGTCCCGGGCAATCCACAAAACCGTTACCCAGACTTAGTAGTACTAAGAGAGGAACATCTTGCCCAAACCAAAAAGCGGCAAACTATTACTCTTAATATGGCTCCCCCACAGTTAGTTGTAGAGGTAGTCAGTCCCTACCGCAACCAAAATGATGAGAACTACCAACGTGATTATGTTGACAAGCGACTACAATATGAGAAGCGCTGTATTGCTGAATACTGGATTGTTGACCCTCAAGCACAGGTTGTGATGGTACTGATGTTGGTAAATGGCAGTTATCAGGTAACTAAGTTCGCTGGTAATCAGCAAATTATCTCCCGGATTTTTCCACAACTGAAATTGACAGCTGCACAGATTTTAGAGGCAAATTAGCAATTAGCTGTAGGCGATCGCATCCTCCAAGAAAGCAACCTACAATGTAGTGGCGTGACACACCTAAAAATGTAGGTTGGGTAGAGCGATAGCGAGACCCAACACAACCGGCTCCAGCGTTGGGTCTCGTTGCCTCGACCCAACCTACATCTATTCCACTATTTTAGCTGTGCCACGGCAGTAGTGGCGTGACACACTTAAAATGAGGGAATAGATTTTGGCTCAAACCCTTATTTGACAAGGAAGCCGTCGATTTCCTATTCCACCATTTTAGCTGTGTCGCGCCAGTAGTGGCGTGACACAGCTAAAAATGTAGGTTGGGTGGAACGTTCGCGTAGCGTCGGTCGAAGGAGAAGTGAAACCCAACGCAACACACAAGAAATGTTGGGTTACGCTACCGCTACACCCAACCTACTTATTCCATCATTTTAGGTGTGTCACGCTAGTAGTGGCGTGACACACTTAAAATGAGGGAATAGATTTTGGCTCAAACCCTTATTTGACAAGGAAGCCGTCGATTTCCTATTACACCTTTTTAGGTGTGTCACGCCAGTAGGGTGGGCAAATTGGCAAGCTTTAACATCATTTCAGATATGTAGAGAGATATTTGCCCACCGCAGCAGTTACCGGTACAGATAATGGTGGGCATTATCAGGAGAAATATCGCTACGGATGAAGATTATCGAGAATGCCCACCCTACGTTCGGAGATTGTGTGGTATCTTACTAAATAATGGAATAGGTGTGCGCCTGTATGGTCTGTTCAGATAAGATATGCATCCGTGTTGATACCCAATGCTGAAAATGCCGTTGTCGATCTTCGCAAACTGCGGGATTATTGTCTCAATTTAGAACATAGTACTGGCAAACATAAAGCAAGGCTTTTTCGCTCTTTGTTGGGCATGACGGCAGAGAACGCCTCTGAGTTACGGGAAATTTTACTGGCAGTTGTGAAAACCGAGCAAGCTAAGTTAGGGCGATGTGACACTTTTGGTCAACGTTACACGCTTGATTTCACATTGAAATGGCAAAATAAAAGTACCCTTATCCGTACTGGTTGGATTATCGAGGTTGATTCTCAAATTCCCAGATTAACTAGTTGCTATCCTCTTCCTTGAAAATGAAAACTAATAACATTAAACTCCTTGATGTAGTAGCATTAACAGTTGACCTTCCAAAACAAAATCTCTGGCGAGGTCAAGTGGGAACTGTAGTCGAAATTTTGGCTGATGGTGAAGCTTTTGAAATCGAGTTTAGCGATCAGCAAGGACGTACTTATGAATCTCTGGGTTTGCGTCCCGAACAGCTTATGCTTTTACATTTCGAGCCAGCTAACCTCGATTCCCAGCCAGAAATGATCACAGCATAACAGAACGCTTTATTTTTGTTAAAATGGCTCTCTAGAGCATCGATTCAGTAACCAAAATTAGGTGTAGGGGCGAAGCATTCGGGCGATAATTTATCCCTCAAACCCTATTTTTTCGGTCCGAATGCTTCGCCCTGGGATGAGGAAGCATCTGGTGAAATACCGGAGTTTCCACCGCAAGTACTGGAGAGCCATCACTATTGGCAAGTGCCTTGTTTTGAAAAAAATTGAAAAAGCTCACTACGCTCGCTATAAATGAAAAGAAGAGAAGAGTAAAGGGCAATAAGAGGTCATGCAGCAGAACAGACAACCCGAAAACCAAAGGCGTCGTGCCTGCCGTTCCGCCTGTTTACGACACGAAGGGCACAGCGACAGTACCAGGGATCGTTAGACCACGAACCCCCACGCAGCAGCCGATAATTATCATTCTCATTTTTGTTATCCCTCAACCAGGGACTGCCATCACTCGGTGCCCCCTGGTAATTTTCATGCCAATGATCCTCACACCATTCCCAGACATTACCATGCATGTCGTATAAGCCAAAAGGGTTGGCTACTTGAAAGCTTCCGACTGGGGTAGTTTTTTGGCGATACTCTCCTGCAGGACCAGAACCGTAGGTGGACTTACCGTCGTAGTTAGCCAACTCAGTGGTAATTGTCTCTCCAAAGTGGAAAGGAGTTGTTGTGCCGGCACGACAGGCGTATTCCCATTCGGACTCGCTAGGTAACCGGTAGGTACGCCCAGTTTCTCTTGAGAGTCTAGCACAGAACTCTTGACTATGAGGCCATGATACATTCTCTACTGGCAAATTATCACCTTTGAACTTGGATGGATCAGGATTTAAATCGCGACTAACTTTATGTAAAGCTGCTACAGCTCTCCACTGTGCCTGAGTTACGGTAAATTTACCGAGATAGAAGGGTTTAATCGTGACTGAGTGTTGGGGACTTTCATTATCCTCTCGCTTCTCCTCCGTAGCTGGAGAACCCATGACAAAGGTGCCACCAGGAATTGCTACAATCTCTAGCATAATCTGATTGCCCAAGTCTTCGGTAAAAAACTTAGCTTGGCGACGGTTACGACTATTTTCCTTACCTTGGGAGTCTACGGTTACCACGTCAAAGTCAAAAGATTGGAGGTTAATTCCTCCTAGTGTTTGAGTGGGTGTGGGTTCAGGTGAATTCGGCTTCCAAGTTTGATAGACAATTACCCCTCCCACTAAGCCAACACCACCCCAACCTGCCACCTTAATCAATTGCCTTCTTGTCAATCCACCACTAGCAGATCCAGGACTTGCAGAGTTTCCTGGTGGCTGTGGGGGAGGCTGCCTTGGTGATGATGGCGGCACTGTAGTTGGAACTTTAGGTGGTTTCTGACGAAGTGGAGCTGCTGGGAGATTAAGTATCTGGTCAATCTCTGCCAACCGTTGTAAGATTACTTGAGTATTTGCCGGACGCTCCCTTGCCAAACGCATCATCAACTGATCGATAAAGTCTGCTAATTCCGGCAGCAGATTATTAGTATGCGATCGCCAATTTAACTCATCATTAAGAGGGTCATACATTTCCACATCAGTTGGTTCCTTACCCGTCAGCAAAAAGACAAAGGTACGTCCTAAAGCAAAGAAATCCGACTGTGGTACTGCTTGATAGTTCAGTTGTTCTGGGGGTGTATAACCAGCTGAAGCAATCTTCGTCACTTGTCCAGAAGGTTGTTTTCCCAAGTAAGTAGCAGTAATTTCCCTCACTG
>JAAHGR010000771.1 GCA_010672425.1 Symploca sp. SIO2E6 | reverse complement strand
TAAACCAGCGATCGCTATTCTCTCAGATGCTACCACTGTAGTGCGAGCATCTTGCTCGCTTCCCTTTGAGCAATTTAAGTGCGTACTTGTCAGGATTTACAGCAAACCGTGGTGTGTAAAACAGGCTAGAAGCCTGTTCCACGGGAGTAGTAAAATATTGGGAATAGACAAGCGATCAGCTACGCTGCTGCCGTAGGCAATCGCTACAGTTCACATTATCTTACCAACTACGTTAACCTACTGGCGTGACACAACTAAAACTGCTGTGTTGGGTCTCGTTCCTCTACCCAACCTACATCTATTACATTGGAATAAACCAGCGATCGCTATTCTCTCAGATGCTACCACTGTAGTGCGAGCATCTTGCTCGCTTCCCTTTGAGCAATTTAAGTGCGTACTTGTCAGGATTTACAGCAAACCGTGGTGTGTAAAACAGGCTTCTAGTCTGTTCCACGGGAGTAGTGAAATGTTGGGAATAGATAGATCGCTTCCTTTTACATTATCTTACCAACTACGTCAACCTACTGGCGTGACACAACTAAAACTGCTGTGTTGGGTCTCGTTCCTCTACCCAACCTACGTCTATTACATTGGAATAAACCAGCGATCGCTATTCTCTCAGATACCACGTAGTGCGAGCATCTTGCTCGCATATAGCATCTTGCTCGCATATAGCATCTTGCTCGCATATAGCATCTTACTCGCATATAGCATCTTACTCGCATATAGCATCTTACTCGCTTATCGAGATCTTCGACAACCCCACTCTCCACTTACCCCTTCAGTACAGACCAATCCTCATTGCGTCATAATTAATGACAAATGACCAAAGACCAATAACAAATAACAAATGACAAATCACCATTAGTCTGGATAAAATTTTGCTTCAACTTGGGACAACTTATCTTCAATCTCAAAATGGTTGAGTCTCTCCCACTCATTAGCTATTGCCAGAATATCTCCGATCACTGAATAGGTATCATGGGAACCAGAAATATCTCTCTTTTCCCAAGAACCACGCTCAATGCAGCTATCCTCTAGCACCCCAATGTTATGCTGTAGCTCTATTCTAACATCTTTGAGTAATTGCCCTAACCTTTTGGCATTACGTTTTTTGGCTTTGATTTGTTGACGTGTAAGTAACATATCGATAATTCCTCTAGGTCTACTATTAATACTTCAATCGTAAATTGCTCTTTTCCGCTTGTTTTACAGAAATATGCAACTTTTTTAAGTGGTCGTTTTCCTAGATTTGATGTAATAAATTTTGTGGGACTGGCATCTTGACAGTACGGTCATTCCCCTATTGGTTGCAATCACAATTACTTTTTGCTACTATTAGTAATAATGGGAAAAACGTGCGCATATAAACTATTCTCCCCGACTTCAGTCTTCATCACTCATGACCCGTAGATGGGCTTGATATTAATTCGTAGCCGTAGTGGCGCGACACACCTAAAAAGGTGTATCAGATGTAGGTTGGGTCGAGGCAACGAGACCCAACACTAAAGAATGGGCTGTGTTAGGTCACGAAGAAACCTCTACCCAACCTACATGTTTAATGGTTGTTTAGATTTCGGTAGTGCGAGCATCTTGCTCGCTAGAGGGAGGTCACCGAAAGCGGCGGGAAGCCCATTCCTTCAGGGATGGGAGGGATAGCCGCCCGCCGCTTTGTTGTTTGTTTTTTGTTTTTTGTTTTTTGACAAACAACTAACAACTAACAACAAATAACGCTTGCATCCCACGTAATGCAAGTCGTGGGATGAGTTAAAAATCTGCTCCATTGTTGGGTTACGAAGAAAGCTTCACCCAACCTACATTTCCCCCTATTCCCTATTCCCCACACCCTGCTCCCTATTCATATAAACTAAAGAAAAACACTTGAGGAGGCGGTTGTGACCAAAGAATATCGCTCCCGATGGGACGCTGGCAGGTTTATGCAAACCTTGAGCTATTTTGAGGTGATACCTTTCATTAGCTGTTTACAACGGTTATTCACAGGTAGTGCTCAGCAAAACCAAGCAAATGAAGGGGGTAGCAAAAATATGGGAGTGATACTAGTAGCCGGAGCAACCGGTGGTGTTGGTAAACGAGTGGTGCGCCGTCTAGTGGAGCAGGGTTATCCAGTACGTGCTTTAATCAGAGATACTCCTAAGGCCAAGGAAATGCTGGGTGAGCAGGTAGAACTGTTTGAAGCAGATATTACTCTCCCCGAGACTTTAACTCCTGAACTAATGAGCAATATCTCTGCTGTGGTCTGTTGCACAGGAGTGCGGGTACAACCGGTGGAAGGAGATACTCCTAACCGGGAAAAATACTATCAGGGTATTAAGTTCTATCTGCCAGAAGTAGTAGATAGTCCAGAAATTGTAGACTATCAGGGTATCAAAAATCTGGTAGAAGCTGCGGCCAAGAGTCTGCCAACCCCAGGGAAAAAACTGCTCTTTGACTTCAAAAACCCGTCCCAAGACCTCAAGACAACCTGGGGAGCCGTGGATGATGTGGTAATGGGTGGCGTAAGTGAGAGTTCGATCTATCTTATTGATCATGCTGCCTTATTTACCGGTAATGTGTCTACCGCCAACTCCGGCGGTTTTGTTTCAGTGCGCACCCGCAACTTAGAACCAACCCTGAATTTATCGGAGTACGAGGGTATAGAGTTACGGGTAAAAGGAGATGGCAAGCGCTATAAATTCATTCTCCGCGCTGAATCCAAATGGGATGGAGTTGCCTACTGCTATTCCTTTGATACGGAAGAGGATCGGTGGATTGATGTACGTATCCCCTTTGCTGACTTGATTGGTGTATTTCGCGCCAAAACCTTGAAAGACGCGCCTGCTTTTGATTCGAGTCAAGTCTGCGCTGTACAATTGATGCTGAGCAAGTTTGAATATGATGGCGCATTGAACCCGAAGTTTGAGCCAGGAAGTTTTGCTCTCCAAGTAGAAACTATAAAAGCTTATGGTGGTAAAACTAAGCCACAATTCCTTATGATCAGTTCAGCCGGTGTTACCCGTCCAGGACGTCCTGGAATTAACTTAGAAGAAGAGCCACCAGCAGTACGCATGAACGATCAACTAGGAGGAATCCTCACCTGGAAACTTAGAGGAGAGGAAGCAGTACGAGAGAGTGGTGTACCTTATACCATTATCCGACCCTGTGCCCTAACCGAAGAATCAGGAGGTAAAGCCTTGGTCTTTGAGCAAGGGGATAATATCCGAGGAAAAGTCAGTCGGGAAGATATTGCTCAGCTTTGTTTACAGTTGCTAGAGCAACCTCAAGCTTGTAATCTGACTTTTGAGGTGAAAGAAGACACCAATGGCTCACCTCCAACTAATTGGGAAAATCGGCTTTCTCAACTAAAGTAGTCATTGGTCATTGGTCATTAGTCATTAGTCATTAGTCATTGGTCATTAGTCATTAGTCATTGGTCATTAGTCATTGGTACAAACAACAAACAACAAACAACAAACAACAAACAACAAACAACAAACAACAAACAACAAACAACAAACAACAAACAACAAACAACAAACAACAAACAACAAACAACAAACAACAAACAACAAACAA
>JAAHGR010000770.1 GCA_010672425.1 Symploca sp. SIO2E6 | reverse complement strand
CAGCTATTCAGCTACGCTGATGCCGTAGTTGTGATCTAAAGGTGTATATTTCGTGCCCAACGTTCAATTATGGTTACATATGGCATTTGATGTTCCTCCTCGAAATCTTTAATTTCTCTTTGGAATCCGCTTTGCAACTGATTCGGTAACGTCATCATCCAATCGATGAGCCTGAATAGTTCTAATATATTCAATTGACACTCCCCGGTCTAAAGACGCGGGGATTCTAAGTTCATTGTAGCTACTTGCTCTAGCAGGGTTGCCCCAACTAGGGTAGAGGTTGCTACTCCCTTAGCGTTACTTTGGGTATGCCCTACCCTAGATCTTGCCTTGAGCAAAATGTTGATTGCCGCGTTGGTATCTCGGTGCAGAGTACAGCCACACTGACAAACATGAGTCCTGGTGCTTAGAGATTTCTTAACTACTCGCTTACACTGGCTAATTAAAGTCAGCAAAGAGGTTGCCCTCTCTGCTGCTCTCCAAAACGGTGCGTGATAGTTTCCCATCACACCGCTCCTCAGCAAAACGGCTGTTGTCATCAGCACATCACTAGAAGGTCGTTTATCCATTGATAATTTTCAGGAATAACTGATTTGGCTTGATAGCTTCCATCTCCTCTAGATTTTTCATCATGGCAGTGTCGATGGAGAAGTTGCCAGTTTTTGTATTCATCCTTTCCACCAAGAGATTTTGGGATGATATGGTCTAATTCAATAATGTCTCCATCTTTGAAAAACAATCCGCAGTGGGCGCACTTCCCTTTCTGCATTTTCAGCAGCGATGCTGTTCGCTTGGGCATCTCAGGGTGTTTACCCATTCTTGTACTCCAATACACTAGGTCGCCATCGTATGGACTAGCATCACCTTTAACTTTGGCGGGGGTTTTTGCCTTAATAGAACCATGTTCTGTTAGTGAAAACAATCCTTTTTCACTGCGAGTTGCGAAAACCCAGTTTCTTTCTCCCATTTTCTGCCAATATCGGTTAATCCAATATTCGCCTTTATTAGGGTGTCTTCTTTTCGCCCATCTTCGGAGTTTCCAGTATATAAGATAATCCATTCGGTAAAATACCTTCGAGGGACATCCTATGGAGAAGTAGTTACACCATCCTCTGATAATTTGGTTGAGGTTTTTAATCAGGTTAGCCTGAGACTGAGCTCTGTGTTTATCTATGAGCTCCTTAATTTTGGTGTAATGTGCTATCTGACTTTCTCTAGATGGGGTTATGATTGTTGAGAAACCTAGTAATTGACCTTTAGGGTTCTTCCCAGATGTGTATTTTCCTGCTTTGAATTGCCGGATGTTGAAGCCAAGAAAGTCAAATCCCGCTTTATTATCCCCAAACTCATGCAGTGTGTGTACCAATCTGGTTTTGCTGGGTTTGATTTCTAATCCCATGCTTTTTAACCATTCAGAGATTATTTCTCTGCATCTAGTGACAATGGTTAAGTCTTCGTGGATGATAACGAAGTCATCGGCATATCGAATTAATGTTACTGATTTTCTTCGGCTTGAGATACTAATCAGGTGTCCCTTTTTGTCTCTTATGTCGAATTCTTCAGCGAGTTCCTTAATTCGATATTCCATCCCATGAAGGGCTATGTTCGCCAATAGTGGGCTGATAACACCACCTTGAGGCGTACCCTCAGATGTGGGGAACAACTCTTTTCCGTCCATTACACCAGCTTTTAACCAAGCTCGGATTTGTCTCCGTAGGGTTGGATAGGTATTTAATTTTTCTAAGAGTCGTTCATGGTCGATTTTATCGAAGCATTTAGCAATGTCCGCATCTAGCACATATTTGGACTTATATCTGATGGCATTAAAGATTGCTCCGATAGCATCGTGGCATGAGCGTCCTGGTCTGAACCCATAACTGTTAGGTTCAAATTTGGCTTCCCATTCTGGCTCTAGAGTCATTTTGACAAGCCCCTGCAATGCACGGTCATACATGGTCGGTATTCCTAAAGGTCGCTTTTCATCCTTCCCAAGCTTCGGAATCCATACCCTCCGAGTTGGAGCCACCTTCGTACTCAGTGTTAGTTTATCTACCAAGGCCAGACGTTGCTTTGGGGTCAGAGATTTGACTCCATCCACACCTGCCGTCTTTTTCCCAAGATTATCCTGAGTCACTCGACGCACCGCTAAACATTTTGCAGCCCAAGACTTTGTTAACAATTTTTGGAGTCTACGAACTGTTCTGACATCTCCACGACGTGACGCTTTGTAAATCCGCTGTTGCAGCTTATAAACGTTCCGCTCTAGCTTTCGCCAGGGGATTTCGTTCCATTCATACATCGGGGAATCCGTGTTCATAACATGTTAACTGCTACGAGTAGCTTTACACTCCGTATTACCGTGAGTCTGTCTGCATATCCTCACCATTACGATGAGGCGTTGGCTTCTGACCCAATCTTTCCCATCCAAAACCTACATTTATGTAGAGATTGCGTCTTAGCTGACTGCTTAATCAATCGACCTTGATTAAGAGTATTTGGACGGGTTACTTCGTTCCAAATAACCATTAGTTTGTTCCTTTAGGATGATACTTTCCGCCTTTATTCGGGAAACACTTATCAGATTAAGAAATGACCTTTCTGATTCCCTTAGTTTTTGCCCTTTTGGGACTCCCAGTGTGCCAGCCTGTTTCACTGGTTTTCTCTCAAGACGGTTCAGACGTATCTTCGTTTTCCTATCCATGGAAACTTGCTCAGGTGGTATTGACTCGCTTGCTGAGTTACCTTTACCCTTTCATCCCTGCTTCAAGGATTGATGGCTAGTCGCTACCTTGAGGGAAGTGCTTTTACTCCTGTGTCTGGAGAATTGGACTTAGGTAACCTTAGATATTTACCTTCACCAATATGGTTATTTAGTTGTCATCTGTTGAGGATTAAAGTGCGAACTCTACCTTATCGGTTACTCAACAGAAGCTCACCATCCCTAAGTATTTCTACTTATTTCGGTGAAACGAATCGCACCAGTTTTGAGATGTGTAGTGTGGAGGTACAGCAACAGTTACTGTGCCAAATACTTTCCCGAAATACTCTACCCATGTCCTAAACATTGTCCAGCTAGCATCTGATATTGATTTAGCCAGACAGTGATTCTTGACCAAATTACGCACCTTCAAGTCTTCATAGGCTACCAAGTCGTTAGACCGGACTACGCACAATGCTGTCTTCACTGCAAAGTCTTTACGCTGCCTGCTTACTTTTAGGTGCTTCTTGGCTAGTTTTTGTTTAGCTTTCTTGTAGTTGTTAGATTGTGGCTCACCCCTCTTGAATTTCCGAGAAACTCGTTTCTGTAGCCGCTTAAGAGCTTTTTCTGACCTTCTCAGGTATTTAGGATTGACAGCTTTGTTCCCGTCAGAGTCTGTATAGAAGGAGGAAATACCCACATCAAGACCAATGGTTTTACCCGTTGGTTGTTTATCCTCAATACGGTCATGGTCGATGCAAAACTGAGCATAATAGCCATCAGCCCTACGTACTACTCTAACCCGCTAAATTTGTTCAAGTTGATAGTAGTTTAAATCTCGACTACCATAGAGCTTAAACTCACCTGCTTTAAAAC
>JAAHGR010000077.1 GCA_010672425.1 Symploca sp. SIO2E6 | reverse complement strand
GGGGCGGGTTTAGGTAATTGGCTTGTCGATACGGAAACATGGTTGGTGAAGGGAACCTCTACCGTATAAGGTCAAATCCTCTTCCCTCCTGCCTCCTGCCTCCTGCCTCCTGCCTCGTGTTTCTCAAGAGTATTAGCTTCCCTTACAGGCAGTGCTTGCCAAAACTTAATAATTTTTCTTCCCACTTGTTGAGGATGGAAATAGTGGAAGAAATGAGGGCCTTGAGGACATTCCCAAAGTACATCCCCTTCCTTCAACCACTTGAACCATCCTTTGAGAGCATTAGGGTCGATAATCACATCATTTTGACCACCACAAACCAGCAAAGGTACTTCCACTCCCCCAGGAATACTACTGACCCTCTTCAACAAGGAATGGGGAGAAACAGAGGTAATTAAATCTCGCTCCAGAATTTGGATCAGTTTCTTAGTATTGTAGTTATCCTGGTAACCGAAAATATTGCTAACCATTTGTGCTAGTACAATTTGGCGGCTACAGTTTAACAGTTGAAGTACACTATAGTAGTGAGCTTGCCAATCGACATAAGGATAAGCGCCAACACCTAGTAAGGTTAAAGACTTAACTCTTTCAGGATACTTACGAGTATAAAGCAGTCCTAGTAAGCCACTTGTACTATGACCAATCAGATGAATCGGTTGATTGTGAGATTTGAGACAGTCATGAAGAAGTACTAATGCTGCATCCAAGGAAGCTGCCTCATCTTGACTTTGTAAATACTCCCATTGGGCAATTGATATTTGGTTCGATAAGTAACGAATTAGTGGTTGCTCAAAGCGAGAAAAACTGGGACTAGTGGTTAACCACAGCACTTTTGGTAAATTAGACATATAGTTTTTGGGAATTGGGAATTGGGAATTGGGAATTGGGAATTGGGAATTGGGAATAGCTCACTACATAGGGCTTGGAGAATAAGTAATAAGTAATAAGTAATAAGTAATAAGTAAGAAAGAATGAAGCATTTATCCTAGTTTTGGGCACTCAAATTCCTAGGTTACCCAGGAATTTCCCACTTACGGTGCAAGGATTAAGAGCTCTTTGATGCAAAAACCTTGCACATATTTCACTTAAAAAGCCTGAAACCGTTTTCTGGCATGGCTTACACACTTATTCAGCAGACCCTACATATTGGTGAAATCAAATAAAAAAGATAGGGTATTGAAAATGCATTTTAGCTTATCTTGTTGTTATTTTAACAAGAAACCCGGTTTCTGGGAATACTTAACCAATTTACATGGTTTAACAACAGGAAGATTATGAGGTGCAGCTGGTTCAAAATCACGACAGTTAATTGCATTCTCTGATAAGGCTGTTATCGGATGTACAGTACACTTGAGTCGGTAATCATTGGTAAAGAATGCACAGTTACTACAGGGAATCTGATGTAGCCTTTTTAGGTGATCTACCCCTTCTCTAGTTGTCTTCAAGGAAAACCAAATAAATAAGAAGACTAAAGACCAAGCACAAAGAAAGCAAACAGAAGTTACTAAAAATTGCATCATTGCGTTTATTGATGGTGACAGCATTGCTTATTTTGACTAGCTAAGGAAACTTAATGAAGAAAGGGTAGTGGGTAAATAGTTAAATAGCAACGACTTACCCATTACCGATGAAGCGACTATTAAGAAACATTGACGCGGGGACGCGGGGACGCAGGGAAGCACCAGAGGAAGAAAAGACTTTTGTTTCTTCCATTCATAATGGGTACTGCTGCAATTCACCACCATGCATGAAAATTCCTTTCTCCGCGTCTCCGCGTCTCCGCGTCCCCGTGTCTCTTTTCAAGTCAGAATGCTCAAAACTTATAAACCAAACTCTGTCTTGAGTTGTGCTACCCACTTCTTGATACGTTCTTCTGTTAGTTCTGACTGATTATCCTCATCAAGAGCAAGACCTACAAACTTCCCATTTTTAACAGCTTTCGATGACTCGTGTTCATAGCCATCTGTAGGCCAATAACCAACCGTTGTCCCTTGTAGTTCAGAAATTTTTTCTTCCAGTATACCCATAGCATCCTGAAAGTTATCTGGATAACCGGATTGATCTCCAGTACCAAAGTAGGCAACTTTTTTGCCACTAAAGTCAATTTCGTTTAGGTCATCTTCATAAAACCCTTCCCAATCAGCTTGTAAGCCACCGATGTCCCAGGTAGGACAGCCGATAATGATGTACTGATAGTCATCAAAATCATCCTGTCCAGCTTCATTGATTTCATGTAAGGTAACCACACTGTCACCACCAAATTCTTGCTGAATTGACTCTGCTGCATCTGCTGTTTTGCCAGTAGTAGTGCCGTAGAAAAGACCGATTGTTGACATATTTACTCCTGTTTTACTGAAAATGATGGTTACTAACTTCAATTAGTTTGATGTAGACTCTGCTGCCTCACATCTATTACTCTCTGCTTAGTTGGCATTTTTTGCCGACAATGTTGGCAGAAAAAATAGATGCCGGTTCGATCTACTTGACGTAGGAGAGTGCCTGAGCAACAAGGACAGTTATCCATGATTGATGAAAACCTTGGTAAAACTAATAAAAAACAAGCTTTTATTGACTAAAAATTGTAGGGCATCAGTCCAGAAACCGGGTTTCTTTGGAAAGGTGTTTATATTTCGTTGTTATTCTTGCAAGAAACCCGGTTTCTAGGAATAGTGGACTGGATTTCTAGTGCAGCGCGGGGAAAATAAACTGTCAGTTCAAAAAAGGTTAAAACCTTACTACACAAGTCTTCTTTCCTTCTGCCCCTGTCTTCTTGCACTAGATAAATGAATGGGGTTAATCAATAAGAAATAACCCCAATTTTATTCGGTGTAAGAGAAGAGGTTCGTTTTCGTGGAAATCCCTTCTTGCTATTAATAATAGTAGAACTATTGAGATTAATTGTCAAGTGTTTTTTCTACAAAAATAAATTACCCATTAGGTGTAGGGGCGGAAAGCGTAGCATGGTGCGTAGCAGCATAGCATTCGGGCGATAATTTATCCTTCAAACCCTAGTTTTTCAGTCCGTTCTGCGAAGCAGTTCCCGAAGGGTATGCTTCGCCCTGAGATGTCGGTCTTGGTGTAAAAGCTAACAAGGGGCTTAAGCCCCTTATCCTAATCGCCTTGGCGGTTGCTATAACTAGCGAATATTTTTAAAATTTGCCTACAGCAATTGCTTGGAATAAATCCCAATTCTCAATAATGAAGTAGGCAAAGATAGCACCACCGACACTACCAATAAGGAAGGCAGCTGTAAACTGACTCCAACCATCAGTAGTTCTCAGGGATTCTGGTACATTGGGTCCTGAGACAGAGTACCTTTCCCGATATCCCTGTTGAGTTTCTTTCTCAAAGGAAGCTCTACCATAAATTGATAGACCCGCTGTGAGGATGAGAGTTAGACCAATGGCAGATAACAAACCAGCTAAATTTGCTTGAGCAGAATCTCTGAATGGTCCTAACTTGATAAAAGGTCCAATCAAGAAATAGCCGTGAGCCATACCAATCTCCAAGCCTCGGGATAGGGAGGAGAGTCCAGGGCGATAAATTGGCAGGTTCTGCAAAAATTTCAGGGTAAAGTCTGAGGAGTTAATCGGTGTTGCTAGATTACCAATCATGGGATCACCTGCAACTTTAATTACTGTATCTCCTTGTCGGAAGTCAAAGCCTGCAGCTTTGCCTCTAGCTATAAGAGCATGCCAAATGTGACCAAACAGAACTAAAATTCCGAATATAAAATGGAATGCTGCTAACCAGCCACGGCCTGTAACGACACCAGTGTCAGTTTTTAGAACACCAACTGGACCGTAGAAAACTTCTGGGTAGACAGTATCATTAACCAGAACAAAATAGGCGGCAAAAATGCCCATGTAGGCAAGCGCTCCTAAGCTATAGGATAGATAAGCTTCCCCTGAGTAAACTAATACTTCCCGTGCCCATTTCAAAGGTTTAGTCGCTATATGCCATAAACCACCGAGGATGCAGATAGTACCAATCCAAATATGGCCACCTACTACATCTTCGAGGTTATTGACGGCAGCCATGCCTTGTTCCCCGGATGCACCAAAGAGGTAGCCAAAAATCTTTGCCCCATTGATGGTGGGATTAGCGATTACTCGTACATCCCCACCAGTACCAACCCAAGGGTCAAACAGTCCACCCCAAAACATGGCTTTAAATACTAGTAGCCAAGCACCTACCCCTAACAGCAGTAGGTGAATACCTAGGATCGTGGTCATTTTGTTCCCATTTTCCCAGTCGTAGCCAAAAAAGCCAGAAAAGTAGCTATTTTGGGCTAATTCTTCGGGTCCGAGTAGAGCATGGTAAATACCACCTGCTCCTAGTACGGCGGAGGAAATGAGATGCAAAACCGCAATCACAAAGTAGGGATAGGTATCGACAATTTGACCCCCTGCTCCCACGCCAAAACCCAGGGTTGCGAGGTGTGGCAAGAGGATTAATCCTTGCTCATAAATTGGGACATCTGGGTTATAACGGGATAGCTCGAAGAATGTCATACCCCCAGCCCAAAGGACAATCAAACCTGCATGGGCAACATGAGCACCTAAGAGTTTACCTGATAGTTCCACAAAACGGGCGTTGCCAGCCCACCAACCCACATCTGGTATTTTGCCCCGGCGGGGACTCCCAGCAATTACTGTTGTCATCTGTTAACCTCTATGAGAATATTTTGCAATTGCAATCTGTAGGTTTAACTTACTTTACCTCAAAACTGCTAATTATTTGCATTAAGTTAATGCTTCAGTGGTGACTTAAGCTTCGACTACTCGACCCTGACGAAAATTAAACCCAGCAGCTCGCAGTGCGTGCCAAATATGACCTTGCAGGAAGAAGAAAGCTAGCCAAAAATGAGCATTAGCTAACCAAGTCCGGGATGAGTATAAGGTAGAGTCAGTATCAGAAAAGTAAGGAAAGACATCTAGCTTAATCGATAATGCAGGACCATAAAAGACTTCTGGGTAAACGGTGGTATTGACACTGACAAAGTAAGTAGCGATAAAGCCCATCAGTGCCAAAGCCCCTAAACTATAAGCAAGGTAAGCCTCTCCAGACCAAACAAAAAGTTCCTGTGTCCACTCAAAGGGTTTGGTTCGGATATGCCAAATACCGCCACCAAGGCAAATGAGTCCGATCCAAATGTGACCACCGATCACATCCTCTAAATTATCAACACCGGCAATCCAGTTTTTGCCTACAGCACCAAACAAGTAACCAAAAATGACTACAGGATTGAGGGTGGGATGGCTAATTATTCGTACATCTTCAACTCCGGGATCATACAACCCCCCGAAGAACATGGCTTTGGCTACCAGCAGAAAAGCTCCCAACCCTAGCAGAATCAGATGAATGCCAATGATGGTAGTCATCTTGTTGCTATCTTTCCAGTCGTAACCAAAGAACTCAGAGTTGTTATGCAGATACGGAGGACCGAACAAAGCATGGAAAACACCCCCAAAACCAATAAAGGCGGAGGAAATGAGATGTAAAGCTCCAATGACAAAATAGGGGTAAGTGCTGATGATCTGTCCACCAGCACCCACACCCCAACCTTGAGTAGCTAAGTGAGGTAGGAGAATCAAGCCTTGATTATACATGGGCTCAGTAACGTTGAAGCGGGACAACTCAAATAGCGTCATCGCTCCTGCCCAAAAAATGATTAAACCTCCATGGGCAACATGGGCGCCTAGTAATCTGCCCGATAAGTCAATGAGGCGAGCATTGCCTGCCCACCAGGGAATATCTTTCGAGTATCGCTCCACTGACATCGGAGTTCCAGATACAGTTGTCATGTGGCATATCTCCTTTCACAATTGAGAATAAAACTCAATAACTTATGGAATAAGCTTACATGAGTAGCCAAATTATTGCGAGTAATTTTCTGAAAGATTAGAAGAAATAATCTCAGTAAGCTAGTTAGACAAAAAATGTTAATAGTAATAATTACTAACATTGGGACGTCTTCAAGGCCAATCAAGTGGCTAAAATGCCTATAGAATAAGGTTTTTATTAATTTAAACCCTCAAAGCCGCCCCATCATAGTTGCTCAATTTGTTAAAAATTATTATCAATAAGCACCAAATCTCTGCTTCATACTGCACAATCAAGCAAAGTCACTTAATCTTCCCGGTGAAGATTGGTAACTAAGCCGACACTCTTGCCATAAAAAAAGGAGCAGAAATTTTGCAAACCTACGGTCAATCCAGCGTCAAGTATGACTGGTGGGCTGGTAATGCCCGCTTCGCTAACTTGTCGGGACTATTTATTGCAGCTCACGTCGCCCAAGCTGCCCTAATTACCTTTTGGGCAGGGGCATTTACTTTATTTGAAATCGGCAACTATAACCCTGAACTAGCGATGGGGGAACAGGGACTGATTCTCTTGCCTCATCTAGCTACTCTTGGTTTTGGAGTTGGCTCTGGTGGTCAAATAGTCGATACTTACCCCTACTTTGTAATTGGTGTAGTACACCTCATTTCCTCCGCTGTTTTGGGTGCAGGAGCCTTATTCCACACTTTCAAAGGTGAACCAGACTTAAGTAAAGCCTCTGGGAAGGCCCGCAAATTCCATTTTGAATGGGGTAATCCTGACTCTCTTGGCTATATCTTGGGACATCATCTACTAGTTTTAGGTATAGGAGCCTTCCTCTTAGTGGGGAAAGCCATGTTTTGGGGTGGACTTTACGACTCCACGATTGAAGAAGTTCGGGTAGTTACTGCCCCAACCTTGAATCCTGGGATCATTTATGGCTATCAAACCCACTTTGCTTCGGTTAATAGCCTCGAGGATTTAGTGGGCGGTCATATCTATGTTGGCTTACTACTCATTGGTGGCGGTATTTGGCATATCATTTTTCCTCCCTCTGGCTGGGCAAGAAAACTGTTGAATTTCTCCGGTGAAGCGATTCTTTCCTACTCTCTTGGGGGAATTGCTCTGGCTGGATTTACGGCAGCTTACTTCTGTGCCGTCAACACCTTAGCCTATCCGGTAGAGTTCTACGGACCAACTCTCGAAGTCAAACTGGGAATCACTCCCTATTTTGCTGACACCGTAGACTTACCTCTGGGAATACATACCTCCCGTGCTTGGTTAGCCAACGCCCATTTCTTCTTAGCCTTCTTCTTCCTACAAGGCCATCTCTGGCACGCTTTGCGAGCTCTTGGCTTTGATTTCAAGAAGGTATCAGAAGCACTCGATGCTGCTGGTGGTCCACCCCCTGCAACTCCCACAGGCAAGCCAGCACCTGCTCCAGCAGCAGCTGAATAGTTTGTTGACTGGGAGAGGGAAAAGGAAAAGAGTGGAAGGTTAAAGGTAAAAGTGGAATTACTTGTTTACCTTTGCTTCACTCTTTCCCTAACAAAACGAGATTTTTACACCATACCCTCCAGGGTCTTTTGCTGGCAAGCAGGAGGAAGGGGGGTGTGGGGAGTGTGGGGAGATGGGGAGAATTGAAATTCAACGCAAGGTAATTAACTGTGACAACTACGACAAGTAACACTTTTAACTCCAGTACCCAAGACTGGAGCTGGTTAGCGGGTAATGCCCGCTTAATTGATTTATCTGGTAAATTACTAGGGGCTCATGTCGCTCATGCTGGCTTAATCATGTTTTGGGCAGGAGCAACAACAATCTCTGAAGTCTCCCGTTTAGTACCTAGCCAACCGATGTCTGAGCAGGGATTAATTCTGCTTCCCCACTTGGCAACCTTAGGTTTTGGCATCGGTGCAGGAGGCATGGTAGTCGATACCTATCCTTACTTTGTGATTGGTATGCTGCATCTAGTTGCATCCGCTGTTTTAGGTGCAGGAGGTTTGTTCCATGTCTTTAAAGGTCCAACTATCCTTAGAGATGGAACAGGACGTGCTCCCAAATTTCATTATGAATGGAATGATCCTAAGAAGCTAGGTTTTATTTTAGGTCACCATCTTATTTTCTTGGGATTGGGGGCGTTGGGTTTGGTACTTAAAGCAATGATCTTTGGTGGCATCTATGACACTGCCATTAGCGATGTGCGGGTAATTACGGCTCCCACCCTTAATCCTTTTTCCATCTTTGGCTACTTATTTGGCTTGGTTGATGGTAATTGGAATTCTCTGGGTATGGCTGCTGTCAGTAATCTAGAAGATGTCGTTGGTGGTCATATTTGGATTAGCGTGATGTGTATTGGCGGTGGAGTGTGGCATATTGTCACTGAACCTACTAGCTGGGCAAAGAATCTGTTCATCTTTAACGGACATGCTATTCTCTCCTATAGTTTAGGTGCTCTAGCATTGATGGCTTTTACCTCCATCTACTTTGTCGGTTTTAATACCACTGTCTTCCCCAATGAGTTCTACGGAACGAATCGAGATATTTCCACGGTAACCCAGTTTTTTCTGTGTGCTACTTTCCTCTTTGGTCACATTTGGCATGCTTTCAAGGGTCGCTCTGAAGGTGCAACTTTGAGTGAGCAAAGTAAATCGTCTGCTGTATTGGCTGGCTTTTTGACCCTTGCTGTGTTAGTAGTTGGTTTAGTACTGCTGACATTTTAAGTTATAGCGTTTGCCATAAAATTCCGTATATTTGTAGGGGCGGGTTTAGGGATATCTTAATGCATTCGACGATAACCATCGAACAAAACCCGCCCTATCGATAACCTTGCGGTTTAGGGATATCTTAACGCATTCGGTGAAACCCTTATCCCGCCGGTCGTTTAAACTCCTTCTCTTATAGCTCAAGTCATCTAAAGATGACTAAGATGAATCCGAAAAATTGAGTCCCTAAATATTAAGACTAACCTACTTATCACGCTAATAATTCATTTCCTGAAGAACCTTTATTATGTTCACCGCTCTCGCTCATAATGCTAAGCGAAAACCCATTTACAATACATTATTGATTCAATTCTTTAATCTAAAATCTAAAATCTAAAATTGTTTCTCGATAGACGATACAAAACATGCCTTTGGAGAGGATGACCTGACGTCAAGCTAGGATGATCAAAGCTGTCAGCCTCTCGATAGGTCATACCAAGCCTTTTCATTACAGCAATTGAGCGTAAATTCAACTGTGCCGTGAAGGAAACAATCTCAGTCAGACCGATAACTTCAAATCCATAGCTAATTGCTTTCCTGGCTGCTTCCGTAGCATAGCCTTGACCCCAAAATGCTCTAGCTAGCCGCCAGCCAACCTCAACCGCTGGGGTAAAATGAGCCTGAAAGGTTGGTACATTTAACCCGATAAACCCAATGAAAGCTCCCGTTGCTCTCTCTTCTGTTGCCCACAAACCGAATCCATGAGTTTGATGATGGTTCTTAATCCGCTCCAAGAGTACCTCTGATTCTTGCCAAGATAGAGTTGCTGGGAAATATTCCATCACTTCTGGATCAGCATTCATTTGGGCAAAAGGCGCGAAGTCCTTTGGTTGCCAGCTTCTCAAAATCAGACGTTGGGTTTGAAGCATAAATAGGGTTTGGGAGAATAAGTAAATTGATATATTGTAAATGCATAGGATAGGCGAGGATGAGGATGCGAGTATAAGTAGAGTAAAAGTAGTTTGGGTGAAGCGTAGCGAAACCCAACGCAAGCCTTCTAGTTTATCAAAGTTGGAATTGTTTGGTTAGTCTCATCTGATTGAGCAGAATTGGTAGCAAGAGCAAGAAACTTATCATCCCAGTTGTCTGCATCAGCGATCGCTAGTTATTACTTTGAGAATGTTAAGCTGTTATATATGCGACAAATTAGGTGGGCAAAAATGGGACATTGATCAGTCCAATTCCCAATTCCCAATTCCCAATTCCCAATGATTTCTTCAACTTCCCTCAAATCTCAGTCTGATATTTCCCTTCCACCTCGGCAAAACTTGCCGACGATGTACGATTTACCTAGTGAAGACCCGAAGGAGCCTGGATTGCCTGACGAATTTCATGCCTTACAAGCTTGGCTGTTATGCCTAACTTTTTTTCCCCTTACCTTTCCACCAGAACAAGTATTTAGTGCCTGTGACCTGAATATTTACTATGACCTAAATCATCTTCAATGGCACAAACGCCCTGATTGGTTTGGAGTGGTGGGAACCTCTAGATTATATGATGGTCATGACACCCGTGATAGCTATGTCACTTGGATTGAACCAGTCAATCCAGTGATCGTGGTGGAGTTATTATCTCAGAGTACAAAAAAGCAAGACCTTGGAGAAATAGAAACAGAAGGAAAGGAAATAGAGGAAGGTCCAGACAAACCTCCGAGCAAATGGGAAGTATATGAGAATATTCTGAAGATTCCCTACTATGTAGTATTTAATCGTCGTAATAACAAAATCCGCATTTTTCATCTAGTAAATGGACTCTATCAAGAAGTACAGCTAACTCAAGGACGCTTCTATCTGCCAGAGTTAGGCATCAGCTTAGGTTTGTGGCAGGGTTCATTTCGTACAATCAACCGACTTTGGTTGCGGTGGTTTACCCAAGACGGGGAGTTAATCCTTTCGGAGGAGGAATCAGCATTTCAAGAAGCTGCTGAGGCTAAACAAGAAGCTGCCGAAGCTCAACAGGAAGGAAAGCGATCACTAGTCTTACGCCTGTTGACTCGCCGGGTAGGTAATCTACCACAGCCACTACAAGCTCAGATCAAGCAGTTACCCCTTGAGGCATTGGAGGAGTTAGGGGAAGCACTGTTGGATTTTGCTGCTATGGATGATCTAGTCCAATGGTTGCAAGAGTAAGCGAAAGTAGAGTAACAAGTAACAAGTAACAATGAATTAGGAAGTAATCGCAGCAGTAGTTCAAATCGACTGTTAATCATCGATGGTTTCAATCCATTCTGAGGGAACCGTTATCTGGTACATCTTGTTGAGCATTCCTCCCTTGGCTAAAACACGTTTTCCGGAACCTAAAGAAATCGACTCCCGTGAAACAGCACATCTCCATGGCATCTCAAGCTTCTCTGCTAAAAGAAGAAAGAGTCTCTTTGCCTTTATTGAAGTACACTCTTCAAGAAGGCGCTGAACATGCGAGGGTCGTAGTGAAAGCAGTGACTCAAAATGCTGCCATGCAAATTCAAATGAGAAGTCCTTCGGTACAGCATAAAGGACTTCGAGGATAGCCCTTTCCGGAGAGCTTACCTGAAGCGCCGTACCTTGAATCTTTATCTCTTGGATTCCTAGAGATGGCTCGTTACCGAAAAGTGAAGAAGTTTTATAAACTGTCCTGACCTTCCAAGGGTACTCACGAAACCATTTCGGTAAGGTAGTACCTCGCTGCCCCATCAGAAAGATTGTCTCTTCTGAAAACGGCAGGTAGTGAGCATAGCCGCCAAGTCTCAATGCACTCTCCGATACGACAAAAATTGGTAAATTAAGCTGTGTCTGTATCGCATGAACTCCATCCACCCAGGTTACATCTTCGAGCCGCTGCGTCCAAGCCCCATGCCCAAGAGACTCCAACCAACTGCTTTCCTGGTAGCGCTTAACCAAGTCTGGAGTGTATCCATGTGTGGTTAACCACTTCGAGGTAATGACCTCCCCAGGAGGCCAAGAGCGTAAAAGATAGTTTAACTTTGTCGTATTATCTTGAGTCATACTCAATTATAGGATACATAAATAAACCATACTTTGACTATGGTTTAAATATTACTACAATTATTGAGCCAAACTCAGTTATTATCAACAAGATTAAACCTCCTTGCTTAAGCAAAAACAGGAAGTTCTTGCATTTGCCAGCATAGACTGGCATTCTAGCTAATAGAGAATAAATTAACGACAAACAGTATAAACCTCCTCTTGGCAGATGAGCCGTGCCCAGCATAATCGCAATTATTAATGGTAAGGGGGGTGTTGGCAAAACAACTACCTCAGTAAATCTGTCTGCAGCTCTTGCAGATAAAAAACGAGTTCTGCTGGTTGATGCTGATCCTCAAGGTTCTGCAACTTGGTGGGTTGAGCGGGGTGGTACAACCATGGGATTTGATCTTGCTCAGGAGACAGAGCCAACTCTCTTGAGTCGTTTACACAAAATAGAAGGCTACGAGTTGGCAGTGGTGGATACTCCTCCAGCACTACGTTCCGAAGCTTTGGAGGCGGTGATTGCAGTTGCTGATTATCTGATTTTGCCCACACCACCTGCTCCCATGGACTTGGCTGTACTGATTGAAACGGTGCGGGAAGCGATCGCACCAGTGGGAGTAGCTCACCGAGTACTTCTGACTCGGGTAGACTCCCGCAGTTTTCGGGAAGCAGTTGAGGCGCAAAATACTCTAAGGGAATTAGGAGTACCAGCATTCGATGCCTTTATACGAACTTACAAGGCTCATGAACGAGCTGCCCTTCAAGGGATACCAATTAGTCAACTGCGAGGGGATAATGCCCGTGAAGCCAAGGCAGACTATTGTAGTGTAGCGGATGAATTACAACGTGATTGGGGAAGCTAATGGCCAAGAAAAGTTTAACAGACTTGCTGCGTGAAGAAGTGGAAAAAGCTCCACCCTCAGTAGCGGCAACAGTTCCAGAAACTACCGATGGGGTGAACGAAAAAAGGGTTGGGGAAACGAGTGAACAGACGCGGGGACGCGGGGACGCGGGGACGCGGAGAAGGGAAATTTCACCCAAAATTTCGCTCACCCCTACCGATGATGAACTTTTAGATCATGATACTGAGAAAGTAGAAACATTACCGATGAGTACTACAAAATCAAATGCTACAGGTTCAAATATGACTAAAGCTCAGTTACAAGCAACTGTAACCGAGTTAAGAGCAGCTTTGAAGGAAACTCAAGATGCTCTAGAGGAAGCCCAAAATCAGCAAGAAAATTCCGCCAATTTGCAAAAATCTCTCCAAGAGTCACAGCAAAAGGAAGTATCTCTCCAACAAGAGGTTACCGAATTACGAGCAGATTTTGAACAGCAGACAAAGTCTGTACAGAAGCTGGAGAAAGAGCTCAAGAAAATGAATCAAATTAAGCAGGAATTGGAAGAAGCGAAAAAAGCGGCTAGCCAACTAGCAAAAACCAATGAACAATTGACTCAGGAACTCAACAGCACTAAACAAGACAAAGAAGATATCAAAGTACCGACTCACAAACCACCTAATCAGAGCCTAGTACATCACCATCCGGTAAGACCAATTCAAAAAGAATCTGATAAGCCTGCCGATTTTGCTAGGAATACTTGGTTGCTTTGAGGAATGGGGAATGGGGAATTGGGAATTGGGAATTGGGAATTGGGAATTGAGTTAAATATATCTATCACCTACCACCTACTACCTAACACCTAACACCTAACACCTAACACCTAATGCTTAGCACCTTTTTCAAGTAGGTTGCGAATGGAGGCTTTTTCTAGAAGTCCTACTAGTAGGCCGTTTTCACGAACTACTAGCAACTGATTCAGTTGTTCTTGCTCTAGGAGCATTACTACTTCTAACAGGGATTGATCGGATTTAACTATGGTAGAAGCCTCAACTGGCTGCGTTAGTTGCTTAACTGGGGTGGTTGGCCAATCGGAAGTGGGAATATTTCTCATCTCGTCAACCGCAATCGCTCCTAGAAGTTGACCGGCGACATCGGTAACTAGAAACTTATTCCATTCCCTCTTACCAATAATATACTCGTTGGCAAACTCCCTTAAAGATAAGTCTGCTGAAACAATGGGACTGTTGAGAATTACCGCATCCTCTGCTTTGAAGTTGGTTAGTTGGTCTTGAATTGTGGCAGATTGGGCAGATCGACCGGCATTTTGTAGGAGAAACCAACCGATTAACAGAGTCCAGATGCTACCGAAATTGATGATCTCAAAGACGGAGAGTAACCCAATGGCAATCCCTACCCAACCAAAAAACTGACCGAAGCGGCTGGCAAAAACGACTCCTTTGTAGGGATTCCCAGTAATCTTCCATACCAGAGCCTTGAGAATATTGCCTCCATCTAAGGGTAAGCCTGGAATGAGGTTGAACAAGGCCAGAACTAAGTTGAGGTAAGTGATTAGTCCAAGTATAGCGGTTAATGGAGCTGGGAGTTGGAGCGTGATATCGATCACGGTTAACAGTGCAAATAGTGCTAAGCTAACTGCTGGACCCGCGATCGCGATCCAAAATGCTTCTGCTGGAGTCTTGGATTCTTTCTCTAGACTGGCTAAACCACCAAAGAGAAACAATGTGATCGATTTGACTTCAATACCCTGGCTAATGGCAACAAAGCTATGTCCGAGTTCATGGGCTAAGACAGAGGAAAACAGCAACAGTGCAGCAACTAATCCCAACAGCCAGGGGAGGACTATACCCAATTCTGGGAAAGTTGCCGCTAGTCGCTCCCCATCGTTCCAGGTTATCAAAGCTAAGATTAAAAACCAGGATGGATGTACATAAAAGGGAATACCAAATAAATTGCCAATACGGATGCTGCCGTTCATACGAACTACCTCAAATTCTTAGGTCTAAGACGTTTTTTAGTTTCGTCTCTTGCTGGTGTTTATATTGTAACGAAATGTAAAATATGTTCTCACCTCTTTGCTGTCGTAAGATCCGTCCACTATCGTTCGGCTGGGGACATGAAATTTGCCTAGCTCATTCCGGTTAGTAGCGGCATAATATAAATAAGGATGGCTTTTCCTGCCTTGACCAGCATGATACTTCTACAGAGTAAAACATTACTTATACTAATAATAGCTGATCCATGTCTGTCCTGGAAACCACAACACCTCCGCTCTACCGTCAAGAAGATGTCCAGCAAATCCTCAATTTGGCAATTGCTCGTCAAGCCGATCAAGGGGAACTTTCCCGGGAGCAGCTGGTGGAAATCGCGACCGAATTAGGTATTTCTACGGAAAATATCCTACAAGCAGAACAAGAATGGATAGTTCGGCAAGAAGAGCAGCACAAACGTCAGGAATTCGATCTCTATCGGAGCCTGCAACTCAAGAAAAGTTTTGGCAAGTTTATCATCGTTAATGTTTTCTTAATAGTTATCAACCTGCTCAGCGCTGGGCAGCTGTCTTGGTCACTATATATTTTATTGTTTTGGGGTATGAATTTAGGGGTAAAAGTGTGGAATAATTATCAATTACAGGGGGAAGAATACGAACAAGCCTTCTCTAAATGGTATCGTAAACAACAAATTACAGAAGTTGCTAACTCGATTTATCTCCGGGTTAGTAACTGGCTTAAAGGTTTGAATTGAGAATTGGGAATTGGGGATTGGTGGAAAAGGCTAGAAGCCTGTAGTGGAAAAGGCTAGAAGCCTGTAGTGGAAAAGGCTAGAAGCCTGTAGTGGAACAGGCTAGAAGCCTGTAGTGGAACAGGCTAGAAGCCTGTAGTGGAACAGGCTAGAAGCCTGTAGTGGAACAGGCTAGAAGCCTGTAGTGGAACAGGCTAGAAGCCTGTGGGTATAATTGTAGCCAATTTTTCTGCGATTTGTTGGATTTGTTCAACAACTTCGGAACGTTTGCCAAACAAGGCATCAGCTTCATCAAATAAGAGGATGGCATTGGAATTAGTGGCTGCTGTAAAGATGCGGTTGAGGTTTTTCTCCGTCTCGCCGATGTATTTACTGACTATTTGGGATAAGTCTATTTTATACAGGTCTAGTTGCAAGTGCTGGGCAATTACCTCCGCTGCCATGGTTTTTCCTGTACCGGATGAACCAGAAAATAGCACATTTATAGCAGTTTGCTCTGCTATGGGGTACATTGTTTATCCCCCTAAATCCCCCTTGGAAAGGGGGACTTTGATCTGGTGTACTTCATTACAGAGCAAAGCGCTGTAGTCCTTTGCCTAAGGAAAATTTAGTAGCAAAACCCCATTGTTCCTGGACGAGATCCTGATATTCCGCTTGTTTAATGGGCGTATGCATGACAATGGGCGTATGCATGACAATGGGCGTATGCATGACAATGGGCGTATGCATGACAATGGGCGTATGCAATACGCCCCTACCGTATTGGCGGATCGATGTACCCTTATCAATCGGCCTAAATTAAGTAATTTCTATCATACTGGCTTCAAGTTAAACAAATATATGATGATTTTTAGTCTTGATTTTTACGAGATTGCGTGCTTTGAGCCCTTGACTGGAAAATATAAAGGTGATACAAGTGGAATCTAATACGCTAATTATAACTATTTTTATCTAAAATCGGTAATTTAATAGCTACAACTTCTATAGTGGCGTGGGACTAGTGGCTCAAGGTTGAGGGAAGAGGAATACTTTCCTAGTGCGATGATGACTAAAATATTAGCACGGTACTCATGGCTAAGATTGACATAATGGTTATTGTATGAATTATGGTTAATTAAAGCTCAAATATATTATATGTGTGTACAGTTTACCATTATAAATGGTATCAAACAACAACAGCAAAGTCAACTCAATTTGATTTAGAGTTAAGCATCACAGCTCCAATTGGGATTCAATTCATCTTGGCTCTTCACAAATCTGCTCTATTGTTTTTTTTAAGAATTGGGGTCAAATGCTCTTGGATACCCTCTAGTTGAATTGCATTGCAACCTAGCTCATAAGCAAATTCATACGATTCTCCAGCCCCCAAAGCTATGTAAAAACCAACAGAAAATTCAATTGCTGCAGGATCTCCAATATCTTGGCTCATACCAACAACATAGTTAATGTGCCGAGCTATTGCTTCAGCCTGAAACTCTGAGTAGCAAGCATTCAGGACAACACATTCAACATGAGCATAAAAAAGCTTGAATAAACTTGCTAATGCCTCTGAAGTGACTAATTTTTCTTGTCCAATTGCATCTTCAAAAACTAAACCATCTTGTCCCGCCCCATGACCAATGAAATGCACAATCTGTGGCTTGAAATCTACCATTGCTTGCTGGATGTCTCTTGGTCGAGTTGCTTCAGTTTTGTTGATAGGCACTTTGCCGTATCCTGCTAGGCGTAATCGTTCCTTAATTTCCCTCTCCTCTTCCTCAACGCGCAATTGTGAGGTTCCTTTCGGATTCGCTGCCAAAACTAAGATTTTTTTCATAACAGTGTCGCTACTCGTCTTGAGCTGAGAACTCTCACGGGGTTTGTTCAAATTATATGTTACACTAGAAAGTTGAGGGATTGACTCATCGAAGGAAACTTGACCGAGTTGATAGATGTTGTAGTTGTAGAATTGGCAGCGTTCTTGAATAGCGAAAATGGCATCTCTTATATAGTCTCTTGGAGATCCCAACTGCAAACGCAAAAGAGAGGGCAGGGCACTCTCATTACCAATTTTCCCTAATGCTTCCACCGCACTCAAGCGGACATAATCGTCGGAATGCTGGAGAGATTTTATTAGAGTAGGAATGACACTCTCCGTGCCGATTTTCCCTAATGCCTCTACCGCTTTCCAACGGACAGAGGAGTCGGAATGCTGGAGGGCTTCTTGTAGGGCAAGAATAGCATGTTCACTACCAATTTGACCTAATGCCTCTACCACTCTTCTACAGAAATAGTCCTCGGAATGTTTAAGGGTTTCTATCAGAGCAACAACAGCACCTTCAGTGCCAATTTCTCCTAATGCTTCCATCGCTTTCCAATGGATATAATAGTCGGAATGCTGAAGAGCTTCCATCAAAATAGGAATAGCACTTTCACTGCCAATATGACCTAATGCTTCTACTGCTTTCCAGCGAAAATGCTTGTCTGAGCTGACGGGGTGACAACAATAGCTCAACCCTTTACCAATTGGACTTTTGAACCGTCTGATGGTATAGTAAAATAGTCAAATTATTCTCAATAACATTCTTTAATGACAATGAATAATTTATTGCCGGAATTCTATAAGTCAATTTTAAAAACTCGTTTGAAACGGTCACAATATTTAATTTTATTAATCATAATTGGACTGTTGCAAAAACATAAGATAGCCACCATTGAAGAATTAGCTAATAAATTTCCTACTCCAATATTATTTGAAAGTAGAAGGAGAAAAATTCAGAGGTTTTTATCTTTATCTCAGTTGACATTTAGTTCAATTTGGCTACCAATTTTATCCATTTGGTTATCATTAAATTTTGAGCCTTTATCTGTACTTTATTTAGCAATCGATCGAACTGAGTGGACTGGCATTAATCTTTTGTTTGTAAGTATGATTTATCAAAAGAGAGCTATCCCTATTTATGTAACAATACTGCCAAAGAAAGGAGCAAGTAATTTTTTAGAGCAAAAAGAAATATTAGATAAGATATTCCCAGTTTTTAGTACTTATAAAAAAGTCATACTAGGAGATAGAGAATTTTGTTCAGTGGGATTAGCTCAATGGCTTAGAGAGCAGCCAGAGACTTATTTTTGCTTGCGCCTGAAAAAGAATGAATATATAGAAACAAAGCAAAAGATTTGGCTCCAATTAAAAGATTTGGCTCCGAAGCCAGGAGTTAGTTTTTATTTTCAAGGTGTTAAAATAACCAAAACACAAGGGTTTTCTCAAGGAGAAGTAGTAGGGAAATGGGCAAGAAAATATCGAGCAAAAAAAAGCAGCGAAGATGCCTGGTTCATTTCAACTAACTTAGGGAGTTTTTCACAAGCGATAAACGGCTATAAAAAAAGATTTGGGATTGAAGAATTGTTTAGAGATATTAAAAGTGGTGGCTATCAAATTGATAAAACCTTGGTTCATGGAGATAGATTAATATCTTTACTTCTTCTAATAACTTTGGCTTATAGTAGTGCCGTATTGACAGGAGAAAAAATCCAGAAAAAAATGCAAATTAAATATGTAACTCGAGTTAAAGAAAAGAACCGTTATGTCAAAAGGCATAGTTAT
>JAAHGR010000769.1 GCA_010672425.1 Symploca sp. SIO2E6 | reverse complement strand
AGATAACATCATTGAATTGCAAAAGCAATTTAGCCTCACGTCCCTAAGCAATTGGGAGAAGGGCATTCTGAATCAAGCGGATGTGCCAGACAGCATCACCCTAAGCACACGTCCCAACTATACTGGACCTCTGGCTTATTTCTACACCATGGCTGACCTGATGATTGAAAACCTACCAACAGAAGAACATGCTGCTGAAGTCGAGTCCTTTAAATATATTGGATTGTTTCCAGGAAAGAAATTCAAACCAGAAACCCTTTCTGAGCCAATCAAGGTAGGTCTGGCACGGGCAGCAGTCGCCGGTGAGCAGATCATACAGTGGAAGCAAAAATATAATGGTGAACTTTATCCCAGTCGGTGGAATAATGTGCAGGAAGGAACCTATGGAGCTGACTATTTAGGTCGAGCCGTGGGTGCCCAATCAGGTCTACTGGTGCATGATTACGAAGAAGCAGTATATTTCAGTACCTACGAATCCTACGACGAAGCCACAGGAAGAGGAGAGTTTTTGAATAGTAGTAACAAGTACGTTCTTCACATTGATGCAGACCAGTTTCTCAAGACTGAAGATCTGGGCTTTTGGTCAATTACCATGTATGGACCCAATTACAAGTTTGTAGACAACGACCTTGATCGCTATGCACTGAGTGGAGATAGTGATACTCTTCAGTATAATGAAGATGGCTCTTTGGACATTTATATGCAGTCGGAAGCACCCACCTCAGAAAAACAAGGTAATTGGCTCCCCTGTCCAAAAGAAACAGAGCAATTATTCCGTGTGTCCTTGCGAGCTTATCTACCGACCAGTTATACCCTCACTCATCGCCAACAGTTTACTCCACCCATTTTAAAAATTTCTGATTAATGTAATACCAAATCCGGAACAAATACTCCCGTTATGTCCCACCCTGTAGAGACGTTGCATGCAACGTCTCAGAGCAAGTTTCGCAGTTTGCTCAAAACTGGGGTGGCTCTCCCCAGATTTGGTATAATGTGGGATAACCAACAAGGGCTATCCTTTTTTTATGAACCACAGAGTTCACAGAGTTTCCAGAATCAAGCGATCATATTACAATATGTGAAGAAAGTGAAAGAGAAAGGCTGAATGCGCATTGCAATTGTTGGGGCAGGATTAGCGGGGATGGCGACGGCAGTTGACTTAGTTGATGCTGGCCATCAGGTAGAAATTTTTGAATCCCGTCCTTTCGTGGGGGGGAAAGTCGGTAGCTGGGTAGATGCCGAAGGTAACCATATTGAAATGGGGTTACACGTCTTTTTTGGCTGCTACTACCAGTTATTTGAGTTGATGCGGAAGGTGGGAGCCTTGGATAATCTGCGTCTGAAAGAGCATACCCACACTTTTGTCAATCAAGGCTCTCGTATCGGAGAGTTGGATTTCCGCTTCATCACCGGTGCTCCCTTCAATGGACTCAAAGCCTTTTTTACTACTTGCCAACTATCTATTCAGGATAAGCTACAAAACTCCCTAGCTCTTGGTACTAGTCCCATTGTTCGGGGTTTAGTGGACTTCGAGGGAGCGATGAAAAGTATCAGAAACCTCGACTCCATTAGCTTTGCCGACTGGTTTCGCCGTCACGGTGGCTCCGAGGGTAGTTTAAAAAGGATGTGGAACCCGATCGCTTATGCTCTGGGTTTTATTGATACGGAAAACATTTCCGCCCGTTGCATGTTGACAATATTCCAATTTTTTGCAGCCAAATCAGAAGCATCGGTATTGCGGATGTTGGAAGGCTCTCCCCATGAGTATCTCCATAAACCAATTATTGAGTACCTGGAAGCGCGAGGAACAAAAATCTACACTAGACGGCGAGTGCGGGAGATACTGTTTACCGATGCTAGTACAGAAACTCAGGTTACTGGCTTAGTCGTTGCCAAGGGTGAAACCGAAGAAACAATAATTGCTGATGCCTATGTCTGTGCTAGTGATGTCCCCGGAGTACAACGTCTGCTACCAGCAGCATGGCGCAAGTGGCCAGAATTTGACAAGATCTACAAGTTAGATACCGTACCAGTAGCCACAGTACAGCTTCGGTTTGACGGCTGGGTAACAGAGTTACATGACCCCCAAAAGCGGCAACAGCTAGCAGAAGCAGCAGGGATCGATAACCTACTCTATACCCCTGATGCCGATTTTTCCTGCTTTGCTGACTTGGCACTAACCAGTCCCGGAGACTACTATAAGCCAGGAGAAGGTTCCCTCTTGCAATTAGTACTAACCCCCGGTGACCCCTTTATCCGACAAAATAACCAAGCGATCGCGAATCATGTTTTGCAGCAAGTCCAAGAACTCTTCCCCTCCTCACGAGAATTGAACATGACCTGGTACAGTGTAGTCAAGCTCGCCCAATCCCTCTATCGGGAAGCACCAGGTATGGACCCTTATCGTCCCCATCAAAAGACACCCATTAGCAACTTCTTCCTAGCCGGTAGTTACACCCAGCAAGACTACATCGACAGTATGGAAGGAGCCACCATCTCAGGACATCAAGCCGCTCAAGCAATTCTAGAAAATGCACCTAAAATTGGGGAAACTTCCTTAGCAGTTAGTTGCTAAGCATAGTTTTGACTGACGCTCCAGACGCGGAGATGGAGGAGTTTGGTAGCTGTTAGAGCAGCGGAACAACAAACAACAAACAACAAACAACAAACAACAAACAACAAACAACAAACACCAAACACCAAACACCAAACACCAAACACCAAACACCAAACACCAAACACCAAACACCAAACACCAAACAACAAACAACAAACAACAAACAACAAACACCAAACAACAAACAACAAACAACAAACAACAAACAACAAATGACCAATTGGCTAGAACACAGTGTACAAGTAGAAGTAGAGGTTCCCATTGACTTAGCCTGGAACCTCTGGTCCGATTTAGAACAAATGCCCTCTTGGATGAAGTGGATTGATTCAGTCAAGATACTAGAAGACAATCCCGAATTATCCCGCTGGAAACTGGCAAGTAGTGGCTTGGAATTCAGTTGGCTCTCCCGTATTCTCAAAATGACACCTCACCAAATTATTCAGTGGGAATCCGTAGATGGTTTACCCAATCGAGGAGCAATTCGCTTCTACGACCGGCATGGTAGTAGTATTGTTAAGCTAACTGTCGCTTATGCCATTCCCGGCATTCTCGGTCAGTTGATGGATAATCTGTTTCTAGGTCGTATGGTTGAATCTACTATCCAAGCAGATTTAAATCGATTTCGAGAATATGCTCTCAACGCGAATAGGGAATAATATCAAGTTCGGTTGAATACTTATCGTTAAGGCTGACGCACCGGACGCGGAGACGTTTTTATTATAAGTAATTAGGCGGACATGATATAACATCAAGTTAGGTTGAATACTGACACTATCGTTGCAACAAGGCAGTCCCGATGAAAAAATTTCACCACCATGCATGAAAGTAGACTATTCCCAATTCCCAATTCCCAATTCCCAATTCCCAATTCCCAATTCCCAATTCCCAATTCCCAATTCCCAATTCCCAATTCCCAATTCCCAATTCCCAATTCCCAATTCCCAATTCCCAATTCCCAA
>JAAHGR010000768.1 GCA_010672425.1 Symploca sp. SIO2E6 | reverse complement strand
GCGATTGCCGTAATAATATAATTCACATTATGCATAATTACCTTTGCGATCGCTTGGCAATTAGGGTTTTGTAAAGAATAGGACTTCAAGCGCCAGCTGATTAACCCACCCCTAACCCCTCCCAGGAGGGGAACCGGAGACTCCTGGGAGAGGGTTGGGGGTTTTGGACTTAATTGAAAATACTACAAATTAATTTATTAAATATAAAGAAAACCATGAAGCTCAAACGATTTGGCATTATTACACTACTTAGTTTACCTTTTACTGTACTGAGTCATGTCTCATCACCACTGCTGCCTAATTTTTCCATATTATCGGCATCTCCAGTAGTGGCTCAAACTTCAGAGTCACAAAAGGTGGAAGCTGATCGACTTTTCCAGCAGGGACTACAACAGGCTCAATCTAGTCAATTTCAAGCTGCTATACAATCTTGGCAACAAGCGCTGACTATTTATCGGAAAATAGGCGATCATCAAGGAGAAGCTTATTCTCTGAACAATCTGGGACTCGCTTACCGTTTTCTCGGCAACTATCAAAAGGCGATTGACTTCTATGAGCAAAATTTGCCGATTTTTCAGCAGCTTGGTAACCTTCAGGGAGAAGCTGATTCTCTGAACAACTTGGGAAATGCTTACCGTTACCTAGGGAATTATCAAAAGGCGATTGACTTCCTCCAACAGAGTTTGCAAATTTCTCAGCAGCTAGGCAACCGTCAAGGAGAAGCTAAGTCTCTTGGTAATCTGGGAAATGCTTACCATTCTCTAGGAGAGAATCAAAAAGCGATTAACTTTCTCCAACAGAGTTTGCAAATTTTTCAGCAGCTAGGCAACCGTCAGGGAGAAGCTAAGTCTCTGGTAAATCTGGGAAATGCTTACCGTTCCCTAGGGGAGTATCAAAAAGCGATTGATTTCCTCCAACAGAGTTTGCAAATTTTTCAGCAGCTAGGCAACCGTCAGGGAGAAGCTGATTCTCTTAACAATCTGGGAAATACTTATTTTTTCCTAAGGAACTATCAACAGGCTATTGACTTCTATGAGCAAAGTTTGCCGATTTTTCAGCAGCTAGGCAACCGTCAGGGAGAAGCTGATTCTCTCAACAATCTGGGAAATGCTTATTCTTTCTTAGGGGACTATCAACAAGCGATTGACTTCCTCCAGAAGAGTTTGCCGATTTTTCAGCAGCTTGGTAACCCTCAAGGAGAAGCTTCTTCTCTGAACCATCTAGGAAACGCTTATAGTTTCCTAGGGGAATATCAAAAAGGGATTGACTTTTATGAGCAAAGTTTGCCGATTTTTCAACAGATAGGCGACCGCCAGGGAGAGGCTAAATCGCGTAAAAATATAGGAAAAGCTTACAGTTTACTAGGGGAATATAAACACGCAATTAAGTTTCACCAGCAGAGTTTGCTGATTGAGCGGCAACTTGGCAATCCCCAGGGAGAAGCTTCTTCCTTGAACAATCTCGGATTTGCTTACCTAGAGCAAGAGGAATATCAAACGGCGATTGACTTCCTCCAGAAGAGTTTGCTGATTTCTCAGCAGCTAGGCGATCGCAGAGGGGAAACTACTTCTCTGAACAATCTGGGGATGGCTTTTTTTAAATCTGGTAATCTCACAGCAGCCGAAACTTATCTCCAGAAAGGAATGAAGGTGTTTGAATCTCTAAGAGTTGGATTAGAGGACACCCACAAAATTTCCATTTTTGAGAAGCGATCTTATATTTACAAAAACTTACAACAAGTCCTAGTCACTCAAAATAAAACTAATGATGCACTAGAAATCGCTGAACGAGGACGCGCTCGTGCCTTGGTAGAGTTATTACAACAGGATTTATCACCCCAATCAGACACACAACCTCTCAAATATCCCTCCTTAGAGCAAATCAAACAAATTGCCCAACAGCAGGATGCCACACTAGTCACATATTCGCTAGTTTTCGACAGGCAACTCTACATTTGGGTCATTTCACCCACAGGTCAAATTGAGTTTCGCGCCGTTGACATACCTCAAGAAACATCCCTAGAAGAATTGGTAACCAACGGACAAGCCTGCATTATTCTAGACAAATGTCGCAGTGATACCAATCAAACCCTACCGACTATCGGTGATTGGGTCAAATTAAACGATGACCAATTCTCAGAACCCTGGCAAGTAGTCGATATTCAGCAAAACACCCTCAAACTCCGCCTCGAAAGTTGGGAATCAGGCACAACTATCCAACGCCCAATTACTGATGTCGTAGAAATCGTCAATGCCTTCAACCGCCAACGCCTACAACAACTCCATCAACTCCTGATTCAACCGATCGCCGACTTACTACCCAAAGACGAGAATGAGCGTATCATCTTTATCCCTCACGAACAACTATTTCTCGTACCCTTTCCCGCCTTACAAGACGAGGATGGTAACTACTTAATCGAAAAACACACTATCCTCACCGCTCAATCCATCGAAGTATTGAGCTTAACCCGCAAAAAACGGCAACAGCTTCCCGATTCAGTCCAAGGTGCTTTAGTTGTGGGTAATCCTACCATGCCCATAGTCAAAACTAGCGTCGGAAAAACACCAGAGCAATTATCCAACTTACCCCATGCTGAAACAGAAGCAGTCAAGATTGCCCAACTCCTCAACACTCAACCCCTAACTGGCAATAACGCCACCAAAGCTGCTATTGTACCCAAACTACCCCAAGCTCGCATCATTCATCTAGCCACCCACGGACTCCTAGATGATTTTAAAGGAATCGGTACACCAGGAGCCATTGCCCTTGCACCTTCCGGCACAGGGGAAGTCAACGACGGTTTGCTCACCGCCGGGGAACTATTGAACATGGAATTAAACGCCGAATTAGTAGTACTGAGTGCCTGCAAAACCGGACAAGGTAATATTACCAGCGATGGCGTCATCGGTTTATCCCGTTCCCTAGTTGCCGCCGGAGTTCCCAGTATTATCGTCTCCCTGTGGTCAGTGCCCGATGCTCCCACAGCAGAATTGATGACTCGATTTTATCAGAATCTGGCTCAAAACAACAATAAAGCCCAAGCCCTGCGCCAAGCCATGCTCGACACAATGAAAGAGCACCCCAATCTTTGGGATTGGGCAGCATTCACCCTGATTGGCGAACCGTAGGGGCGCACTGCGTGCGCCCAACTTTTTCTGCTATTATTTTAATAATGGGATAGGTGTGTGCCTGTAAATACAATCCTCTTTTGATAGGATTAATGAGAGAAGCAAGCAATAAAATGACTTGGCAAAAAGATTAATACTATTTGGTAGCAGATAAAAGTAGCGATCGCACTAGTATAGCTTGTAGCACTCACACCCGTGGAACTGGCATCTTGCCAGTGGCTGAGACTATGATTTGATGGATACTGTCACTACAGGCTAGAAGCCTGTTCCACAAGTTATTTTTCCACAATAGACATTATCATTCTGGTCTAGTTTGTAGAACTAATATCAATTCCGGTTGCATCGGAATGATTAAAAATCTGGCTTTCTGGTTAGAAAACATAGATGCTGGAGGGCGCAAGCTTTGCGCCCCTACATTACGAATATTATCCCAATGTAGCCGGAATTGATA
>JAAHGR010000767.1 GCA_010672425.1 Symploca sp. SIO2E6 | reverse complement strand
AGTAACCCAATTGTGTTTCCAGGGTTTCACCTTGTAAGTAGTTCTTTTGCCACACAGCAAAGTCTGCATATTGTATGGGCAATTCTGGTAATGGGGATGGTTTCTCGAACAGTGTGGCAGTGTAAATAGCCGAAAGTTCTTTGGGTAATACTGTCAGTGACCAGCCATCGGAAGCTATATGATGTAATGTGATTCGCAGTATGTGTTCTGTTGTTCCTAGTTGATACAACTGAGCCCGTATGGGGGTGTCTACTTCCAGATTGAATAAAAGTCCATTTTCTTGTTGGAGTAGTTGTTGGAGTTTGGTGCTTTGCTCAGATGGTGTTAACCGACTTAGGTCTTTTTTGGGTAGTTCTAATTCAAAGGTTGGTTTAATTATTTGTACTGGTGTGCCCTTGATTTCACTGAAAGTGGTTCTCAGGGTTTCATGGCGAGCGATGATTTGGTTGAGACTTTTTTCTAGGGCTGCATAGTCTAATTGCCCTACTAGATGTAGAGTTAATGGCATATTGTAGGCGTTGCTACTCAAGGCCATTTTTTCAATAAACCATAGCCTTTGCTGTGCATAGGATAATGGTGGGGGGTTACCGTTTCGCTCAAGAGGTTTTATGTGAGACTGCTGTGAGTATACAGATTGTTTGGCACTGTACAAAAAGTTGAGGACTTCTTCTTTACGTTCCCGCAGTTGAGCTAGCAATGTAGGTGTAAGTTTTCCTTCAGGAGCACTATAGTGTAGTTGCTCTCCTTCAAGCCAAAGTTGGATGTCTTGGTTACGAAGCTCAAATAAAAACTCTTCTATCATTTGCATTTGTTTCATACCTAGAGAACTCCTTGATTACGTTTATTAGCTGTGTTATCTTGGATAATTGGATGTGTTTTTGCTGCCCAAATACAGGCATCTATATACTTACTTATACTTTCCACTGTAGAAGATTCAAATATTTTATTTAAAGGAAACTCTATATCAAAGGCTTGTCCTATTCGAGACACAACTTGAGTTGCCAGCAAAGAATGTCCTCCCAAATCAAAGAAGTTATCGTGTATTCCTACCTTTTCTATTCCCAACACTTCTGCCAAAATTTTTGCTAAAACCTTCTGTGTCTCAGTCTCAGGAGCCACAAACTCCGTTGACACACTACTAACATTATCCGGTACAGGTAATGCTTTACGGTCTACCTTACCGTTAGGAGTCAGAGGCAGTTGCGACAACACCACATATCCCGATGGCAGAAGGTACTCTGGCAACCTCGACTGTAGATACTCTCTCAACTGCGGTATCAGTTCCTTTCTGAACTGGGAACTCAAGGGATTATTCCCATAATTATCCCAGTTACCTACTACCACCGATTTTTGAGTTAGGGGTGTTAACACTATTCCTTGTTGGGCTAACTCACTACGCACAAATACCCCATCCATCAATTCTCTTCTTCCTTGAGCAGACCAGCACAACTCTAAGTTATATCCTAAATCTGCACTCAGTTCATATAACCTTTCTGGGTCAATGCTTTTGACCCCCTTTGACTCTAACTTTTGCCTCAACTGCTGCACATTCTGTTTTGATTCTGGCTGTGATAGCAACTCTACCAACTCTACATCATTAGCTACTCTGCCATTGACTAAACCACTAAAGCATATTGATTCTGGTTCTTTGTCTCGCAGATATGTTTCTATCTCTTGAAGACTCATATCCGCTGAACTTTCTACAGTCGGTGCTATTACTGATGTTGGTTGGGCTTCTATATGCAATAGTACGCTATAACGATATTTATTCAGTTCGTTCTGCTCACTTCCCCTTTGTAAACGGATTTGTACATGAGTTATTTCTGGATGTTTTTCCTTGAGAGCAACAAACAACTCTGGTGACACCAAAAACTCTGTTTCCTGCTCCATTTCTCTGTCTATCTGTTGCTTGAGTTTTTCCAGTGACAATGATGGAGTTGCTTGATACAGTTGCACCGAAGAGTGAAATGCTTTCATTAATGGCAAGCTACGGATATCTCCTAGGAAAATCATTCCTCCTGGTTTGACTACCCTGAGACTTTCTTCTATTACTTGCAACAAATACTCCACACTCGGGAAATACTGCACTATAGAACTCAACAATACGACATCGAAACTGTTAGGAGCTATATCAGCCATGTCTTCGGCTCGTTTCTGTGCTAAGGAAACATGACCATATTTGTCTGGTTGCTGTTCTATTTGTTTTTTGATGTATTCTAATGAGACATTGGAGATATCTGTTCCTAAATATTTGTGTGTGTGTGGTGCGATTTGAAATAGCAGCATTCCTGTACCACAGCCTATTTCCCACACCGTCTCTGGTTTTTGGGCTAATACTTGAGTGACAATATCTCCTGCCCAGATACGCATTTGCTCTACTGGTATGAGTTGGTTGTCATAGTTACTTAACCAACCTTGGTTATTGAATAGGGGGTCACTTACTTCACTTAGTTGGTCGTAGATTTGTTGGTTGAATATATCTTGCCAACTGTCTACTTGGGTTTCTGATAGTTCGGGGTTGCTGGTGGTTGTGCTTTGAGTTTCTGCTACTATGTATCCTACTAGGCGTTTGTCTCCTGGGTTGTCTTCTCTTGCTACTACTACTGTTTCTTTGACCCCTGGGTATGAATTGATAACTGCTTCTATTTCTCCTGTTTCTATTCGGTATCCTCGCACTTTTACTTGATGGTCTATTCTACCTAAAAATTCGATGTTGCCATCGGCTAAGTAGCGAGCCAAATCCCCTGTCTTATATAATTTTGACTTTTGACTACCCTGCTTGGGGGTAAGGTGGGGGTTGACTTTTGAGGACTCAAAAGGGTTGGGAATAAATTTGGAGGCTGTGAGTTCGGGGCGCTTGTGGTAGCCTTTTGCTAAACTATCTCCTCCGATATGAAGTTCTCCTGCTACTCCTATGGGCACTGGTTGTAAATTTCTATCTAAAATATATACTTTGGTATTGGATATTGGCTTTCCAATCGGTGGTGAAATACTGCTTCCTTGACCTGACACTACTAACCCAGAGGTCGTTACTACTGTATTCTCTGTGGGACCATAGTTATTAAATACACGGAATGGTAAAGCTGCTGATGGATAATTTTGCAGTCTGTCTCCTCCTGTGAGAACGGTTCTCAATTCTGTTTGTGCAGGCCATTCTAAGGTACACAGATTCTCCAATAGAGGTGTTGGTACAAAACTAATTGTTATTTTTTCTGAGATTAGCCAATTTCTGAGTGCTTCTGGAGATAGACGAGTTTCTGAGTTGACTAAGTGTAAGCTAGCACCTGCACTCAGGTAAGGCCAGATTTCCCAGACAGAGGCATCAAAACCTACTCCGGCTATTTGAGATGCTTTGTCTGATGATTTGACTTCAAAAGTACGTTGATGCCAGAACACTAGATTTAATAATCCTTGATGGGTAATAGTTACTCCTTTTGGCTTGCCTGTCGAACCCGAAGTATAGATAACGTAAGCTAACTGATTAGCTGTTACCTGATTTTCGAGCATTTGCTGACTCTGTTGATTAATAATTTCGGAGTCTGTATCCAAACAAATCACAGATGCTTTTGTGTCCGATAGAT
>JAAHGR010000766.1 GCA_010672425.1 Symploca sp. SIO2E6 | reverse complement strand
CCCTACCTGATTGGTGACATAATTGGTGCGCTTGGTTGCTCTCTGGCTTTCTCCTCGTCTGATGCGAGGTGACGGCTGGCAATTTAACAGTTAAGCCACAACAGCAGGTTACCCTCTTAGGGGGAACTGTCATTAATAATGGTACAATTACTGCTCCGGGAGGTAACATTAATATTGCCTCTGTACCCGGTACTAGTTTAGTGAGGATTTCTCAACCCGGAAATTTGCTCAGTCTGGAAATCGAACTGCAACGAGATACTAATGGGGAAATTATCCCGATTAATCCTGTGGATTTACCTACTTTATTGACTAATTCCGGTACAGATACGGGATTAACGGTTAATCCGGATAATAGCTTACAATTGAATGATTCCGGAGTCACGATTCCTAATCAGATAGGAACAACTATTATTTCTGGCAATCTGGATGTCTCCTCATCTCTAGGAGGAAATATCGATATCCTCGGTAACCAAGTGGGACTTATCGGTGCAACTATTAATGCTTCTGGTAATAATGGTGGTGGCAATATCCGTATTGGAGGTGATGAGCAAGGTAATGGCAATGTCCCTAATGCCGATATTACTTATGTAAGTCCGGATTCTACTATTAATGCCGATGCCGTTTTAGCAGGAGATGGAGGGAAAATCATCGTTTTTGCCGAGGAAGTAGCACGCATCTTCGGTAAGCTAAGTGCCCGGGGAGGAGCCGATAATGGAGATGGGGGTTTTGTTGAAACTAGTGGTTTACAGGAATTGGAAATTACCACAACTCCCGATGTGGGAGCATCTTTAGGTAGTGGGGGAGAATGGTTAATCGATCCTTATAATATTGAAATTGTCCCAGCAGGGAATGCACCGGTTAATGTAGATACAGCTAATCCCTTTACTTTTACTGCAACCGGCAACAATGCCCAAATTCCCGTCAACCTGATCCTCGACGCTCTTACTGGCGGTAGTTCTGTTACCCTAACTACTAGCGGTGGGGGTAGTCAAGAGGGGAATATAGTAGTTAATGCAGCTATTGGCTACTCTAACAGGGGAGCCAATAACACTCTCACCTTAGATGCTGACAACGATACAGCGCTTTGCGATGTTATGAGGTACAGTAAGAAAAATCCCCCTAAATCCCCCTTAGAAAGATACCGCTGGCGAACTTAATATTGCTTTACACAGAGGTCAATCTGGAGAACTTTGAGTCAGAATTCCCCCTCAAATTGGGGGTTGGGGACTCAAAAAACCTTTGTCCCATCGCAAATGTTTCCAATTGTTAAGTTCGCCACCAGCATCTAGAAAGGGGGACTTTTACTGCCCCCCTTTCTAAGGGGGGTTGGGGGGATAAAGGTGTGCCACATAACAGCGAAAACTGCTGTATTGTTATTAATCAACGAATTAACGGTTTACGGGACAATATCAATTCTCTTAATCTCCGGTTGATGGCAGGGGGGAATATTGACATTAATGCTGATATCAACACCGGAGGCGGTTACTTTGAGAGCGAAAGTGTTAATTTCAACAGTGAGGGTTTCAGGATCCGTACTAGAGGGTTCGTCAATACAGGCAATATTAACATTATGACCACCCAAGATATAATTGCAGGGGGATTCCGTATCGAACGACGAAATCCTAGTACCGCAGCTATTACCCTCAATGCAGGAGGAGCGATTACTGTCCTTGATCACATCTACACCCGAGTCAGAGAAGGTGGAGAAGCTGATGGTGGCAGAGTTTCGATAACGGCTAACGACGATATTACTATAACCCGTATTCAATCTCAAAATACCACAGGTATTGGTGATAGTGGGGATATAAACGTATTGAGTCATCAAGGAAGCATTACCTTCAACGGTCCTGTTTCTTCCGGCAATCCTTTTGAGCAAATTGGCAATGGTGGTCATATTACCCTAATTGCTCCTGAGGGGATTTTCACCCAAGAGCTGATTTCTGGAGTTGCAGAGGGGAATGCCGGAAACATTACGCTAATTACCGATAGCACGATTAAGATCAATCCTGGTAGTCTAGCTGGTTATTTGCAATATTACTTTCAAACCCACTGCAATGATCCTTGTGAAGGGGTAGGATTTAATAGTGATGGTTCAACAACGATTACAAAAGAGTTTTTCGATCAGTTCTCTGATATTCTCATTTTGCAACAAAATGGTTGGTCTTTAACTGGGGATATTACCATTGAGGGTCTAACCTTACCCCAACCAAGGATTCCAGAACCTATAGAACCAGAACCTACTTCTCCTGCTAACTCCCCTACACTACCACCGACTCGACCTAATATTATTCCTGATACCACAGTACCTGCTCCCTTAACAGCAACTCCACCTGATATCACAGCAACTGCTCCCTTACCAGCAACTCCACCTAATACCACAGCAACTGCTACACCCCAGAATATTTCCCTTCAAGATTTTATCGATAGTGCCGCTGATGGTACTGGCGGAACTGTGGCTCTATCTTAAATGGAGCAAGAGGACTCCCGTTATAGCGATAGCTTAACGGGAGATGAATTGCGACCAACAAATAAAATCGACCAACGGGAGACGGCTTAAACCAGTTGTCAGCTTGTGTCGATTAGTTTAAAATAAGCTAAGCATTAACAAAAGTCGAAAAATGCTTACCTTAACTTACGAGTACAAACTAATCCCAGACAAGCAGCAAATATCTGTCATAGAACAGACCTTAAAAGTTTGCCGTTCTGTTTGGAACTATGCCCTCAGAGAGCGTAAGGATTGGTTAAAATCTCGTAAATCACCGGTTAATGCTTGTTCTCTAGAACAGGAATATATTATTCCATGTGATGTCCCTTATCCCAATTATCACAATCAAGCAAAAGCCTTAACAAAAGCCAAGAAGACTAACGAACTTCTAAAATCAGTTAACGCTCAAGTGCTACAGCAAGTTTTAAGAAATCTGGACAGAGCTTTTGCTGATATGCGGTCTAAAAAGTTAGGTTGTCCTCGCTTTAAAAACAAATACAGGATGCGCTCTTACCTGTATCCTCAAATGCTCAAAGATTGTGTAAAAGTAAATCAAATAAAGTTACCACAAATAGGATGGGTAAAGTTTAGAAAGTCAAGGGATATTCCGGATGGCTTTGAAATAAAACAAGCTCGTATTCTCCGAAGAGCATCTGGTTATTTTGTGATGCTATCAATGCAATTAAATGTGAATATTCCTGAGGTTCAGTTTAAGGGGCATCCTTTGGGAATTGATTTGGGATTGGATAAATTTTTAGCAACTTCTGATGGAGAACTTGTTGAGAGACCTCGCTTTTTAGACCAGCTACAAAGCAAGCGTAAGTTGCTGCAACGTAGATTAGAGAATAAGAAAAAAGGGTCGAATAATCGAGACAAGCTTAACCAGAAAATAGCTAGACTACACCAAAAGATTTCTGATATTCGTAAAGACTGGCATTTTAAGTTAGCGCACCATCTTTGTGACCAAGGACAATCAATATTTATAGAGGATATTGATTTTAGGTCATGGGGAAGAGGAATGCTGTCTAAGCATTGTCTGGATGCGGCTTTTGGACAATTTGTGAACATCCTTAAATGGGTGGCCTGGAAGCGAGATGT
>JAAHGR010000765.1 GCA_010672425.1 Symploca sp. SIO2E6 | reverse complement strand
CATGGTAGTGGTGCTATATACAAGAATCGTACTCCCGCAAGAGTAGTGTGTCGTCTAGCTCCTGCTGATCAAAGTCCGAGGTTTCGCACACTGAGGCTGGCTTTTGGTTTTCGAGACAACGATAACATGGCTTCTAGTTCTACTATTCGTCTTACCATATACAAAGATGGGAATTTATTTGAATATAGAGATATAACAGGTGGAAACAAGCTTCTCTGGAATGTGGATGTTAGCGGCACTCGTTCCCTTGCCCTGCAAGCTAGTTGCTTGCGAAACAATTCTTACTGGCCAGGTTGTCCAGCAATATACTTTTCTGAGGAAACTTTAGAGCTATAGTTCTGGCAGTGCGATCGCATAATTTTGTAGGTTGGGTGAAAGGGAGCGAAACTCAACCTACTGGGGATTAGTTGCATTAACCTGAAGATGGCATGTTGCGAGGGTAAAGAGCAAATTTTATTGAATAGTACACCCACCCTAAACCATATCTGCCAACAGAGTTGAAATCTCCAATTGGTCTTTGGAGCGGTTGTCATCATACACCATCAGCGTATCAATCTGAGCATGGCGAGATAGCTTCTGCACCTTACGCACATTCCCATTAGTAGCATCCAATGCCGCAGTGATACTGCTGTGGCGAATGCGGTGGGGAGACATCTGCTTGCTGACTCCTGCCGCCCTACAATATTGCTGGACAATCCAATAAATTCCTGCCCCCGTAATCCGATTACCCTTTTTCACCGGATCAACAGAAATAAACAGCGGTGCCGAAGTATTTAACTCCCGCCGCGCTAACAACCAATCTCGAATTGCTTCTGTAGTAGTTAAGGACAGATCAATCACTTCAAATACTGTCCCCTTTCCCTTCCCCCTAATTTTGAGGGTCTTGGCCTCCGCATCAAAATCGCCAATATTCGCCTTAGCAATTTCCCCCCGCCGCAGGGCATTATCCCACAGCAGTCGCAGCAGAGCATAGTCCCGCTTTCCCTTCAACTCCACCCTATCAGGCAAAGCTAGCACTTTGCGGTACAACTCCCGACTAATACCTGCGGTATCCCGATAAACTTGCACCTTCTCCCCTTTAACCTCTTCGAGGGTGTAGTCGCACTTACCTGCACTCCTAGCCAACTTCACCAAAGATTTAATCGCAGATAGGCGGCGGTTAATAGTTGCCTCCTTCAACCCCCGTTCGATCAGCATCGCTTTGTAGCGCAGCACCAGCGTTACTGCATCAGTTCGCTCCAATTGCAGGAAATAGGTCACCATCTCCGGGGTTGCTTCTGAATCAGCAATGGTGCGAAAGAAATCCTTTAAATCCTTGGCATAGGCATGGCGAGTATGGGGTGAACGCTTGTCTGAGAGCAGCTGCGCCAGTAAGTCCCGATTGGCGATCGCTGCTAAGGGGTTAGGGTTTGAGGCTAATGTGGGGGAACTCATGGAATCTGCGCTTGCGGAAATAAAACTTATCGCAAGCGCATTCTATCATGTAAGACGGTGCCAGCTGGAAGGCACACCTTGGTAATGGGAGAGCAACCAAAACTGAAGTAGCTGAAGTTATCCAGTCCCTTTTTGATTTGAAACAACTTCCCATTGATGATAGCGTTGATGCAGTCGGTATAGCTTACGCGGGAATGTGCGGTTTGACCAACAATATTAGTTAAAGAAGGCAACTTTGGAGTTTGCGTCGTCAGACGCTTATTACCCACTTGAAACCAGAGCTTCCAGTTCAGCGAGTAGCTTCTTCAAAGTTGCTTGCTTTTTTGGATCATGCCAAACATTAGACTTCTTTACACGGCGATAGACTGTATCAATCTGACTTTTAAGGGATGAAAACTCTGGCTCCGTTTCCGCCATAGCTGCTCGCAGTTGGGCAATGCGCTCTTTGATTTGACTCAGAGACAAGTCCTCTGCTATAGCAGCTTTCAACAACTCACTTCGCTGTTGAGAATCCTTAACCCGTGTGATCGCTTGAGCCTTAGTATAAGCAATCTTCCCCAAACGCAAAGCCTCTATTACTTCCTCCGGCAAGTTAAGCAATGGTAGGCGATTCTTCACAAAAGATTCCCACCTCATCATACCCAAGCCACTAAATACCTCTTGGATTACCTGAGCTTCACTATTACCCATAACGTTATGGGTAACTTTGCCTTCCGACTCATTCTGCATCCTGTGCAGCACTTTAATTACTGCGGCTGTTGACTGACCGAGTTTCAGGGCAATGAGCTGTAAAATTCCTTCTGTTTCCTCAACCGGGTTGAGATCCTCTCGCTGAAGGTTTTCAATCAAAGCGAACTGCAAAGCTTGTTCATCACTTAGTTGCCGCACTACCACGGGTACCGTCCTCAGTCCTACTGAGCGAGCGGCACGATAGCGCCGTTCTCCAGCCACCAACTCGTACATTTCCTCATCTAAGGGTCGCACCAGCAACGGCTCCAAGATGCCGTGTTCTTGAACCGACTGCACCAACTGCTCCATTTTTTGAGGGTCAAAGTAGCGACGGGGTTGCTCAGAAGGTAGCTTAATCGATTCTAAGGGTACTCCCTCACTAGTAGCGGGAGTTTCGCCAAACAAAGCATCTAAGCCCAAACCTTTGACTTGGCGATAGGGTTGATTTCGTTTAGATTTCATTTGAGACTCTCCATTGCTAGAGCCACTTGTTGCAGCGCCCTCACAGCAGGATGTTTAGCACTGTAATTAGCCAAAGGGAGATGAGACTCCGCTGCGTCAGCCAAGGCTGTGGAGCGAGGAATGGGAGGAAAAACCTGCCCAAACTGAGCCATTTGCTCATTAATAGCTTGCAATGCCCTAGTATCTTGTGAATTTGCCTTGGCATACATAGTAGGTACAAATCCCGCAATCTTTAGCTTGGGGTTAGCTCGCGACTTAACCCGTGCCACAGTAGCTAAGAGTAGCTCTGTTCCACAAAAGGCTTTGTATTGAGTCTGGATAGGTACTAGAACATGAGTGGCACTCACCAAACTGATGTAACTCAAAAGTCCCAAACTAGGGGGACAGTCAATGAGGATAAAGTCATACTGCCCATGTACAGGTTTAAGAGCATCCCGGAGCCGGATATCTCGCATATCAGCCATCACCAATTCCAGCTCTGCTCCACTGAGCTTAATGTTGGCAGGAACCAAATCCAGCCCATGAAAGTTGTGATGCACAGGCAAAGGTTGATCGGCAATCACTGACTCGTAGATCGTCTCCTTCAACTCCGAAGGCTCCAAGCCCATAAACAGTGTCAGTGAGCCTTGAGGGTCCATATCTACTAGGAGGACGCGGTGCTGAAGTTTTTGCAGGTGGTAGCCAAGGTTCATCGACAAAGTGCTTTTGCCCACGCCTCCAGACTGATTAAATAGTGCAATGATTTTGCTCATCTACTTCATTTCAATTGGTGCAACTTTATTTGAAAACATTCAGACTCAATCACGCTTTCAGAAAATGAGTTAAAAACTTTAGAGCCTTGACTCCAGCTTAAGAGAAAGGAGACAAAGCATAATGTGATAATAGCAATTGCTTTTTGTTTCCATGTCAGCTTGTCGATGCCCCGATTGATTAAGTTGCAACAGCTAGACAAGAGTGAGTTTATCAGTTGGGAAACA
>JAAHGR010000764.1 GCA_010672425.1 Symploca sp. SIO2E6 | reverse complement strand
ATTTTGGATATGTAAGGCTGATTCCCTTTGTGAACTTTGTGTCTTTGTGGTTCTTAACTAAAACTAGCACCTCAAGATTAGCGATCGCGACAAAAAACACCAACCTAATGCGGTAAACTCGCTGTTGGGTTTCGCTTTTGGTGTCTCCCTGAGATTATCGGTTCAATCTGCCACAGGCACCGAAGCCTGTTCCACGGGATATTCTGCTCTATAAAACAAAACTGTCAACTGTAACATCTGTCGCTGTAACATCTTCCAAAACTGCAACAGTCCTGAACAGATCACGCCGTCCAAAATCACCAACGAGGTCAATCTTAACGGCTGCATTGGCTCCTTGCTGAACTACACGAATGTAGTCATCAAATGGGGTTGCACTGCTATATCTTGAAAGCTCAAAAATCTTGCTAAAGTCAATCAAGTCACTACCAACTTCAAAATCGCTAATGCGGTCTTTGCGGTCAAATAACCCCTCATAGACAAAGGTATCGCTTCCCTCGTTACCGGTTAGGTAATCACCTCCCTTGCCACCGACAATGGTATCATCACCAGCACCACCGATAATTGTATCCCTTCCCCTTAGTCCTTTGATCAAGTCGTCGCCATCTGTGCCGGTTAGATGGTCACGACGTCGGGTACCGATGATTTCTTCACCCTCAGGTACTTGCTCAAAGGTTAACCGTGCTACTATCGGGTCATGATCGCTGGCACGTTGATTACTCTCAGCAAACTCGGTGTTGAGGTGAACAATATCAATCTCGGTATCTGCCACTAAGCTATCACTGACTAAAAGATGGTCTAGCTGTTGGGAGTTGCCTTGGAAGATAAAACTATACCGCTCATCTTCAGGGATCGTATTAATCAGGTTGGTGAGGACAGGTGTACCACCAGCAGCAATATCCTGTCCACCATTGTTACTAACTGTAGTTCCTGCCAAAATCTGAAGGGGAGAAACGAACTCAAATTCGTTGAGGTCTCCTAAAACAACCACATTAGCATCGGTATCAGTAGCCAGCAGACTATCAACATAGTTGTTAACAGCTTGCGCTTGTTCTCGCCGTTCATCCAGAGATCCGTTGACGTTGGGGTCTTCCTGACGAGCGGCAAAATCCTGCTCAACTCCTAAAATGGGAGCACTACCTCCTTTGGATGAGAAGTGATTATTGACAATTGTCACTTCTTCGCCATTAAATTCAAAGGTAGCCACTAGAGGCAAACGAGCACCATTAAAGGTACTACCAGGATTCTGATCCCCAATGGTCTCCACAACTCCTACTTGAGCCACTCGGTTGGGGTTGTAGAGGAAAGCGGTGCGAATGTTACCACCGGGTTGACCACCACTAGTATTGTCACCGATAAAGGTGTTATCAATAAATTCGTAGGTCGGACCTCCTGCTGCCGCGATCGCATCGATGAGCATTTGCAATGTGACATCAGCACCTATGGTCCCATCATTTACCGAACCACTATTATCTTGGATTTCTTGTAGACCAATGATATCAGGACTTCCCAGATTATTGATAATTTGAGCCGCGATCGCGTCAAAACGACCATTCGCGATATCACTATCCCCATCCCCATCATTGGGGTCGAGATTGAGAAGATTGTAACTGGCAATAGTCAGTTGGTCATTGTTGCCTACCAGTTGGGTGGACTCGGCAACTAGGGGAGAGTCGGCAACGACGGAGAAGACTTCTGTCGGGAGGATTTCAAAGTTGCCGAAACCGTAGCTAACTACACCAGTGACATCTCCTAGGGATGCACCAACATCCACCGAGGGCAATGTAAAACCAGGTAGGATACCCGTATCTTGGTCAATTTGGATTTTTTCAGGATTGAAGTCGTTAGCACTAATGTTGAGGGTTTCCCGACTGGTGATTCCTGTAGCGTTAGCACCTTGGTTGGTAACAGCAAAGATTTCGCCGAAGCGGTTAGTGCCATTGACGACTAACAAGTCTTCCGCCGTAACCAACATGCCTTCGAGGGACTCAAAGAAGTCAATACCATCGTTAACCGGGTCAAACACACCGAAGGCATCGTCGTCAATATTCCCAGAGGGAGGAATACGACCATTCGTACCAATAATAGTTGCAGCCGGTAGAGGGTTACCGGTAGAAAGGGTGGTAATAGTCGGATTGCCACTAATCTGGGTGGTGGACAGATTGCGGGTACTGACACCACCAGGAGTATACTCAGAAACTGTACCTTCAACTTCCAGCTCATCTCCTACAGTGACACCAGGGGCACCGCCTGTAAAGACGAAGACCGCTTCAGAGGTAGCAATATTACCATCACCAACGGGGTCTTGCAGATAAAATCCATTGGTATCGACAGCTGTAACAATCCCTGTAGTTGTCACCAATTCACCCAATAGGGGAGAAGTATGACCTGCTCCTTGAATTTCTGAGATGAGGGCTGTTTGAGCAACTGGTTCAATATTAGCAGTACCAGGGGTTGGTGCAAGAGCCACATAGCTATCAGTATTCCGACCCCCCCCGGAACCATTGGTGATACGTTGCAGAGAATCACCAACACTGCCATTGGCCCCACTGGCTTCATTGACTTGAGGTTGACCCCCATTGAGCAAGGGTAGTAAACCGGCATCATCCCCATCGTTAGTATCGTAAACGATCGCATCGAGCAAGTTAGTCGTGGTAACTGCTGTACCATCGGGGAAATCAGAGGCATTGCCTATATACAAAGCCACCGCATCTGCCCCATTTTGTAGACCGTTGGTGGTAAATTCAACTAGGTCAACATTGGCAACATTAGCACTACCAACGACGAAGAAGCCATCAGCATTAGTGGTCTGACCATCCAGGTCGATCGCATCATATACCTGGTCATTGGAACCATTGTAGAGTACTAACGTCAAACCATCCAGGGAGGTATTCCCTGTACCACCATCAAAAAGTTCAATAAACTCAGCAGAATCTGTGCTAGTTTGATCAGCATCGATTTCATTGATCAAAACATTAGTAGCAGGACCAATAATAGTGCCAAAATTTTGACCATTATTCACTGCCCCTGGTGAGTCATCGGCAGGAGAACTCCAAGTAAAATCTTCAAATACAGTACCTGTTCCTGTTAGTTGAAGAGAAAACCCAACAGGGGTAGAACTGCTTTCGCTAACGCCAATATCGGTACTAGTTAAACCATCTGCGGGGCCACCCACTGCGGTGAAGCTACCTTCATAGCTGAGGAACTGGATCACTGTACCATTGTTATCAACTAAGGCAATACCATCGGGTGAGCCATTCTGAATCCCGTTAGTTGGATAATTGATCGCGATCGTGCCAAAACCATTACCTTGATCCGGAATGATACCACTGAGGTTTTGGGTATCGTAGACAGTACCACCATTACCGTTGTACAAGACAAGGCTCCAACCTGCTAGATCACTCCCAGCTGGACCAGCAATTTCAATAAATTCCCCCACATCGGTGCTGGAATTGTCGTAATGAAATTCGTTAATAAAAATAGGTGTCATATAGAATTGGGAATTGGGAATTGGGAATTGGGAATTGGGAATTGGGAATTGGGAATTGGGAATTGGGAATTGGGAATTGGGAATTGGGAATTGGGGATTAAGGAACCACGATGCATA
>JAAHGR010000763.1 GCA_010672425.1 Symploca sp. SIO2E6 | reverse complement strand
GAGTTATTGTAGAAGACATTAATTGATAAATTGCGCTCGCATCAAATAGTAAGACTCAAGCACAGCATAACCCAACAGCAACAATTTCAACTCCCGTGGAACTGGCATCTTGCCAGTCAAAGCTGTATACAGGCTAGAAGACTGTTCCACAGACACTGATGAATGCTATTATTGAGTTATTGTAGAAGACATTAATTGATAAATTGCGCTCGCATCAAATAGTAAGACTCAAGCACAGCATAACCCAACAGCAACAATTTCAACTCCCGTGGAACTGGCATCTTGCCAGTCAAAGCTGTAGACAGGCTAGAAGACTGTTCCACAGATACTGGTGAATGTTATTATTGAGTTATTGTAGAAGACATTAATTGATAAATTGCGCTCGCCTCAAGTAGTAAGACTCAAGCAAAGTACAACTCAACAGCAACAATCTCAACTCCCGTGGAACTGGCATCTTGCCAGTCAAAGCTGTATACAGACACCGAAGCGAAGTTCCACAGATATTGATGAATGTTATTATTGAGTTATTGTAGAAGACATTAATTGATAAATTGCGATCGCATCAAATAGTAAGACTCAAGCACAGCACAACCCAACAGCAACAATCTCAACTTCCGTGGAACTGGCATCTTGCCAGTCAAAGCTGTATACAGGCTAGAAGCCTGTTCCACAGACATTGATGAATGCTATCATTAGAGTCAATAAATCCCAATTCTTCATTCTAAATTCTAAATTCTAAATTCTAAATTCTCAGTGCAACTCAACCCAACATACAAATATCAAGTTGGAGGAAGCCTAGAGGGAAGTGCTCCTAGTTATGTGGTGCGGCAGGCTGATGCGGAATTTTATCAAGCCTTGAAAGCTGGGGAATTCTGCTATGTCCTCAATTCCCGGCAGATGGGTAAGTCGAGTCTGCGGGTGCGGGTGATGCAGCGGTTAAAAGCAGAGAGTTTTGCCTGTGGTGTGGTTGATATTACCTCCATTGGTAGCCATGACATGACTCCTGCACAGTGGTATCTTAGTTTTGTTCGTAGACTGGCCCGGAGTTTAGGAGTAAAAAAGACTAGGGAGGTAGAGAAATGGTGGAATGAACACCACGGTTCTCCTGTGGATCGCTTAAGTGAGTTTATCGAAGATGAACTGTTGGGGAAGATCGAGCAGAAGATTATCGTCTTTATTGACGAAATCGATAGCATTCTCAAGTTAGGCTTCAAAGACGATTTTTTTGCTTTAATTCGAGCTAGCTATAACCAACGAGCCGAAAATCCAGAATACCGACGCCTCACTTTTGCTCTGTTGGGGGTAGCGACACCTTCGGATTTGATTCAGGATAAGAACCGCACACCGTTTAATGTTGGTAAACGAATTGATTTACAGGGTTTTCAGTTGCAGGAAGTGCAGCCTTTGGCTCAGGGATTGGCAGGGAAGGTAGATGATCCTCAGGAAGTTCTCCAGGAAATCTTAGCTTGGACGGGTGGACAACCGTTTTTGACACAAAAGCTGTGTAATTTGGTAGTTCAGGAATTGAAAAGAGACGCGGGGACGCGGGGACACGGGGACGCGGAGAAATTAATGACTGCTTTACCAGTTGTTGAGCAGATAGTGATCTCGTGTATCATCGAAAATTGGGAAGCTCAGGATGAACTGGAGCATTTGAAGACTATACGCGATCGCATTCTGGAAAATGAGCAGCGTGCAGTAGGACTATTAGGACTATATCAGCAAATTTTGCCCCTTTCTCCTTCTCAACCAGGGATAGCTGCTGATGGTTCTCTGGAACAAACTGAATTGCGGTTATCAGGATTGGTAGTTAATAACCAGGGTAAGTTAAAGGTTTACAACCCCATTTATCAGGAGGTTTTTAACCAAAGTTGGGTTGACAAGACGCTAGCAGATTTACGTCCTTATGCTGAGGCGATCGCAGCTTGGTTAAAATCCCAACGTCAGGATCAGTCTTGCTTGTTGCAGGGAGAGTCATTACATGAAGCATTGGAGTGGAAAGCAAGTAAAAGTTTGAGTGAGGAGGATGACGCTTTCTTAAGCGCTAGCCAAAATCATGCTTGGGAGACGGAGAAGAATCAAATTTTGACTGAAGCTAAACGGCAAGCCAAGCTACAGATGACAATTTCATTGCTGATTTCCTTATTTCTTTTAGTGGTGACAGGTGGAGTTAGCTATTATTATGTTAGATTAACCCAGCAAAAAACAAAAGCAGAAATTGAAGCAGCCGAAATTAAATTAGAAGCAACTGAGGTACAGGTTCAAGCACTAGAGTCAAAAGCCTTGCGTCTTGATGGTAAAAATTTTGATGCCTTGCTCATTGCCTTGAGAGCAGCCAACCAAACACAATTACTTTTAGAAAAGGCTAAAACTAAACCTCAAACCAAGACTGTCCTTCAACCTATCGTACTCCAGACCAAAGATGCTCTCCAGCAAGCCATTGATGATGTCATAGAACGCAACCACTGGGAAGCACATAAAAAGTCTGTCAACAGTGTCAGTTTCAGTCCTGATAGCAAGTTTCTTGCCTCTGGTAGTAGTGACGACACCATCAAAATTTGGAATTTGGAGGAGGGAGAAGAACCCCAGACCCTCTCTGAACATCAAGATTTAGTCTCCAGCGTCAGTTTCAGTCCTGATGGTAAGTTTCTTGCTTCTGGCAGTGGAGACAAAAGCATCAAAATTTGGAATTTGGAGGAAGGGGGAGAAGCCCAGACCCTCTCTGGACATCGTAGTTCGGTCTCCAGCGTTAGTTTCAGCCCTGATGGTAAGTTTCTTGCCTCTGGTAGTTGGGACAAAAGCATCAAAATTTGGAATTGGGAGAAGGGAGAAGAACTCCAGACCCTCTCTGGACATCGTAGCTCGGTCTCCAGCGTTAGTTTCAGTCCTGATAGTAAGTTTCTTGCCTCTGGCAGTGGAGACAAAAGCATCAAAATTTGGAATTTGGAGGAAGGAGGAGAACCCCAGACCCTCTCTGGACATCAAGGTTTGGTTAACAGCGTTAGTTTCAGTCCTGATGGTAAATTTCTTGCTTCTGGCAGTGGAAACAAAAACATTAAAATTTGGAATTTAGAGGAGGGAGGAGAACCCCAGACCCTCTCTGAACATCAATATGGGGTCAACAGCGTCAGTTTTAGCCACGACGGCAAGTTCCTTGCCTCTGGCAGTTGGGACAACACCATAAAAATTTGGAATTTGGAGGAGGGAGGAGAACCTCAGACCCTCTCTGGACATCAAGATGAGGTTTACAGCGTCAGTTTCAGCCCCAATAGCAAGCTCCTTGCCTCTGGCAGTGGAGACAAAAGCATTAAAATTTGGGATTTGGCAGAGGGAGAAGAACTTAAGACCTTCTCTAGACATCAAGGTGATGTCAACAGCGCAAGTTTTAGCCCCGACTGTGAACTCCTTGCCTCTGGTGGTGCTGATGACATAGTTAGTCAGTGGTGTTTCGAGCTGAAAGATTTAATAGCACGGGGTTGCGACTGGTTCCAATATTATCTTGCTACCCATCCTAATGCGGAAGAGCAAGATATTTGTCGGCAAAAGGGAATTTAGAATTTAGAATTTAGAATTTTGTAGAGGTAGGTTTAGGGTTAACTTTGACGCAGGTTTAC
>JAAHGR010000762.1 GCA_010672425.1 Symploca sp. SIO2E6 | reverse complement strand
TGTTTTTGCAAGTGCAAGACAAACAAGGGACGGGAGGAGAGTTTACCAATGACCACCAAAGACCCCACCCCTACCATCATTACCAAAAGGTGGGACAAGAAGAGGCGAGAGGCCAAAGGCATTTTGGTCATTTGTTATTTGTTGTTTGTTGTTTGTTGTTGGTTGTTGGTTGTTGGTTGTTGGTTGTTTGTTGTTGGTTATTGGTTGTTTGTTGTTGGTTGTTTGTTGTTTGTTGTTTGTTGTTGGTTATTGGTTGTTTGTTGTTTGTTGTTTGTTGTTGGTCATTTGTTAGCCAACAGCTTATTGCTGAACTTGAGCCCCATGACTGCGTGGGTCATCTTGACCAGTTGTTGTCGATAAGACAGATGCTTCAAAAGCGGAAATTTGTCCACTACCCTGGGTATAAGGTAGTGGCAAATTAGCAACTAAAGCCTCTAAATCAGCTTCCAGGACAGAACGAGGTTGTTCCCCAATTGTTTGAGCGATCGCTTGGCCGTCTGTACCTAAAAACACAAAATGTGGTATGCCATCCACCCTATAATTGAGAATTTCTGGTAGCCACTTGCTGTTATCCACATTCAGCATTACAAAATTTACTTTTGTAGCATACTGCTGTTTCAATTCACCCAAATCTTTGGCCATCGCCTGACAGGTGGTACACCAGTTAGCATAGAACTCCATCAATGTTGGTTTATCATTGCTCAGTGCCACTTCTAGGGGTGTGGATGCCGCTGCTTGGCTTTCTAAGGAAACAGAACCAGTCTCGGTTTTCAATCCCAGGAACAGAGCAACACCCAAAGCGATCGCGACTAGGGCAATTAAAAAGTTTCTGATGCGGGTGCCTGTGGTGGTCTCAGTTTTTGTGGAAGATGCCGGTGCTGAGTCACCGGAGTTCGGAGTTCGGAGTTCGGAGTTCATAGTTATATATGAATACTGTTCAATCAAGGAGATAATAATTTATCAAGCATTCAATTAACTTTAATAACAATATTTTAACAAAACCATGAAAAAACGGGTAACAGTGACCTTTCCTCAACGCGCCGTTCAAATGCCGATAACTTACCGCCTGGCTAAGGATTTCAATGTAGCAGCCAATATCATCCGAGCGCAAGTGGCTCCCAATCAAATCGGCAAGCTGGTGATGGAACTTTTAGGGGAGATTGATGAGTTAGAAGCAGCGATTGAGTGGATGCGTTCAGTCGATATCCATGTTTCCCTAGTTGGTCGCGAGATTTTGATTGATGAAGACAGTTGTGTAGATTGTGGCTTATGCACTGGTGTCTGCCCCACCCAAGCCCTAACTCTTGCACCAGAGACATTCAAACTCAATTTCACGCGATCGCGCTGCATTGTCTGTGAGCAATGTATTCCCACTTGTCCAGTTCAAGCAATTTCTACCAATCTCTAGTCTCTGATTTTATGACTCAAACTTTACCCTCATCTACCAAGGAAAATTTTAATTTAGCAGTTCTGGCTAAAGAAGCTGGCATAGCTCTGGTAATACAATTTGCCGGTGTTGCTCTGACTTATCTAGTGCAGGTATTTCTAGCGCGATGGATGGGTAGGATCGTTTTCAGTCAACCTGTTTTAGGCATATTTGGCTCGGAATTTATGGTAGCCAGTTGGCAACTTAAAATATTGGTATTAGGCAATTTGGTGAGCGCTTGGTGTGGTTCTGTGGGCTATTTGATGGTGATGACAGGTCATCAAAATAAATCTGTAGTAGTTTTTGTTAGTGCTACTATTATCAATATTGTCTTAAATGCGATCGCGATTCCTCTGTTTGGTGCAGTAGGTGCAGCTATGGCTACGGCTTTCACTACAGCCTTGTGGAATATTTGGCTGAGTTTTCTAGTTGTGAAACATGTTGGAGTTAGTCCCCTGGTTTTCAGAGGACTTTTTCAATGGAGTTCTTCAAAGTCGGAGATAGGAACTTAGCTCTTTAGCTAAGGCTTCACTAGGAATAATCGAGAAATGATTGCCAGGAATTGTATGGATATTTATACCACCAGCAGCTAGAGAACTCCAGACTTGGATTAGTTTTTGTTTTTTTGCTAATTGCTCTGGTGGGTCCTCGGCGCAGAAGAAGGCAATCTGACCCGAGTAAGGCTGGGGTACATAACTATTCTCAGCTTGAATGTTGGCTTGGAAAACAGCAAACATCTGGCACATCTGCTCTAGCTTGATTTCTAATGGCAGAAGCTGAAGTATTTTTGTCAGAACATAGTTTAATTTCTCTTCCAAACCCAGTGGTCGCAGTTCATCCACTGATACTGGCAGTTCTTGATCAAAATCTAACTGACGAGCTAAGGCTGCGTAACCCAGAACATGACCACCTCCTGGATGAATACAAAAAAATGGTGGCAAAGAACCAGTTGGCTTAATTGGGACTAGGGGTGAGGAAATTGGAGTATTGGTTGCAGCACTGAGTAAACTGGCTTGAGCTTCGATGGTAGATTCGGTAAACAGGGTTGTCAAGGCCAGATTAGTGCCGAATTGCTGTTGGATGCGAGCCATCAGGCGCACGGCTAGCAGGGAATGACCACCTAAGTCAAAAAATCCGAATGGTTACTCCTGGAATAACAGGCCCCAAATCCGCGAAGATATCGCTATTAGGATATTCTGCCCCAACCCTTTTAATAGTTCCACCTAAAGAGGATTTATCTACCCTGTGGAAGGTTAAGGTCGCCCCTGAAGTGGGTTGATAATAGGTGATCCCTGAACCCATCTCTGCCATGCCAAATGCGGGGCGAATAGCTGTTTGGCTCAAACCATAGGTTGCCATTTTCTCCAGACATTCCTCTGCTGCCTGGGAAGAAACTGCTTCTCCTGCTGTGAGTAAGAATTGGATGCAGGACAAATTCCAAGTTTGATTGGGTTCTTTCTCTAGCAAATCATTAATCAGAGCATAGGCAAAGTTAGGAGCCCAGCTATGGGTTACTCGGTATTTATTGATTAAATCTAACCAGTTGAGAACGCGACCTAAAATATATTCCTTGGGTGCGTAAATTTGTTTGCAGCCCAACTCCAGACAACGAATATGCCAGTCGGAGATGCTGCCGATGTGGTCAAAAGGTAGCCAATTAACGATTATTTCTTCTGGTAGTGGCAGCATCTAGACTGTGGATTAAGATGCCGCCATCAACTAAAGCAAGGGGCTTCGATGCTTCTTCTTGCCTATCTGAGGGAATATTTTCTGTTGGTTTGTGTGATAGCGCGATCGCTTCTTTCTGTTGCCAATTAGGAAGCAAATCGGGAGCATCCCATTTTGGAAAAAAGAAAAAACTTATTCGCGAGACATAATCGCGAATAATGTCCCGACTTAGATATTTTCTTGTTCGGAGTCGAAAGAAATATCTAGTAAGCTGTTCTTAAGAGAATCAATCGTTTTTTGCAATTCGGAAACGATGGTTCTTCTAGCTACACCCATCACCCCAGCGACATGAGCTTCACTTCCAGCCTTCCCCAAATGCTTATATTTACTCAGCTTGGGCGTTTCACCTCTGGTTGCAAAGGTGGGGGAACTAGCTTGTAGCTTATAGTACCAGTAAGCTTTTTGGAGCTGTCGGACTTGATAACGTGCGACCCAAACCTCTTCTGGAGCAAGTTCCCCTTGAGACTCAAAGAAATTTTTGT
>JAAHGR010000761.1 GCA_010672425.1 Symploca sp. SIO2E6 | reverse complement strand
CCTATCTACCTAATGCTGATGCCGCTTGGGTAGTTTGTCAAGAAGAGCGGACGAAATACCCAATGGAAACGGCACACCATCCTCACTTTTTTGAAGCCAAAATTGCCACACCAGAACTGTCAAACTACCAGCTGCGGATCAAGGAAGGGGAACATGAGCGGTTTAGTTATGACCCTTATGCTTTCCGATCGCCAATGCTGACACCATTAGATTTGCATTTATTTGCCGAAGGGAATCATCATCGTATCTATGAGAAACTTGGTGCTCACCCCACGCAAATGGATGGCGTTAAAGGTGTCTACTTCGCTATTTGGGCTCCCAATGCCCGCAATATTTCAGTTTTAGGAGATTTCAATCATTGGGATGGACGTAAACATCAAATGCGTAAAGATAATAGTGGCATTTGGGACTTATTCATTCCTGAGGTGGGTATTGGGGAACACTACAAATACGAAGTCAAAAATTATGAGGGACATATTTACCAAAAATCTGACCCCTATGGCTTCCAACAAGAAGTCCGTCCCAAAACAGCATCTATTGTTACTGACTTAGATACTTACACTTGGAATGATCAAGATTGGTTGGAGCATCGGCGTCAGAGCGATCCCCTAACTCAACCGATCTCTATTTATGAAGTTCATGTGGGTTCCTGGCTTCATGCGGCTTCCAGTACACCAGCGTTGGATGAGAAGGGCAATCCCGAACCTGTAGTTACCGTTTCAGAACTGAAACCGGAAGCACGGTTTCTTACCTATCGGGAACTGGCACAAAAGTTAATTCCCTATGTCAAGGAGTTGGGTTTTACCCATATTGAACTACTGCCAATTGCAGAACATCCTTTTGATGGCTCTTGGGGATATCAGGTAACAGGTTACTACGCCTCTACCTCCCGTTATGGGACTCCAGAAGACCTCATGTATTTCATAGATCAGTGCCACCAAAATGATCTAGGAGTGATTATAGATTGGGTTCCCGGTCACTTTCCCCGAGATGGTCATGGTTTAGCCTTCTTTGATGGCACCCATCTCTATGAACACGCTGACCCTCGTAAGGGTACACATCAGGAATGGGGTACATTGGTCTTCAACTACAGCCGTAATGAAGTGCGTAACTTCTTAGTTGCCAACGCTTTGTTTTGGTTGGATAAATATCATATAGACGGGATACGGGTAGATGCGGTTGCTTCTATGCTTTACCTAGACTATTTTCGTCAGGAGGGAGAATGGTTACCCAACGAGTACGGTGGCAAGGAAAACATTGAGGCAGTTGAGTTCCTCCGTCAGACCAATAATGTGGTTTTTAGCTACTTTCCTGGTGTACTCTCGATCGCTGAGGAGTCTACGGACTGGGCAATGGTATCTTGGCCTACCTATGTCGGAGGCTTAGGCTTTAATTTGAAGTGGAATATGGGCTGGATGCATGACATGCTCGACTACTTCCACATTGACCCCTGGTTCCGGCAATTTCATCAGAACAATATTACCTTCAGTATGTGGTATCACCACTCGGAAAACTACATGCTGGCGCTTTCTCACGATGAAGTAGTCCACGGCAAGAGCAATATGATTGGGAAGATGCCGGGGGATGACTGGCAGAAATTCGCCAATATCCGTTGCTTATTTGCCTATATGTTCACTCACCCAGGTAAGAAGACTCTGTTTATGAGTATGGAATTTGCTCAATGGAGCGAGTGGAATGTTTGGGCGGATCTAGAGTGGCATTTGCTGCAATATGAACCTCATCAAAAGTTGAAACATTTTCTTAGTAAACTCCACCAGCTTTATCGCGGTGAACCGGCTCTCTATAGCCAAGATTTTACCCAAGAAGGTTTCGATTGGATTGATTGTAGTGACAATACCCATAGCGTGGTATCGTTCATTCGCCGTGCCAAGGATGCTGATAATTTTATCGTCACAGTCTGCAATTTCACCCCTCAACCCCATAGTCACTATCGTGTTGGAGTGCCAGAAATAGGATTCTATACGGAACTGTTCAATAGTGATGCTCGGGAATACGGCGGTAGTAACATGGGTAATTTAGGAGGCAAGTGGACAGATGAGTGGCAATTCCATAACCAGCCTTACTCCCTAGATTTGTGCTTGCCACCTCTGGGAGTATTGATTTTGAAGTTAGATCGAGAGAGGACTGCACAAGTTATTGAGCAGCCTGCGGTTTAGTTAGGTGTTAGGTTTTTCTGTCGTCTCTGCCCCCCTAAACCCCCAATTCTGATACTGCTGGCGAACTTAATATTTGTTTACATGCATGGTGAATTGGAGTTAAGGCAGACTGGAATTTCCCAAAAAATGCGATCGCCTATTATCAAAAAAACTCGAGTAGCCTAACATTGACAATATTGCTGATTGGGTACTATTATTTTATAGTGGGAGAATGTGTGCACATATATAGTGGTTAAAAACTGAATTTCTTGGGCATACTCCTCCAAAAGATTTTTGTCCATATTGATTACGTTTAGTTGGGGCTGCTTCTCCATATTATTCTCCCCCAGCTCCCTCAGCTCCCTCAGCTCCCCCAGCTAAGGCTCACCCACAAGAGTAAAAGCTGCCCAATCTAAAGGACGAGGATGTTTTTGTTTAGTGAGTAACATGGCATTGCGTAAAGCTTGTGCCTTATTCGGGTTTTGTTGTAACTGGCGATAAAACTCAGTCATCAATTCTGCGGTAGGGGCATCGGGCACAGACCACAGGGAGACAATTACACTGGGTACACCGGCAATAATAAAGGCTCTTGATAAGCCAACTACCCCGTCACCAACAATATCTCCCCCACCTGTATTACAAGCACTCAAAACTACTAATTCACTATTGAGCTTTAGTTGTTGGATTTCTAAGGAAGTGAGTAATCCATCTGCTTCTCCTTGAGGATATTGCACGGCAATTATCTCAGAATTAACTGGTGCTAGAGCAATGCCACCGGGTTCTTGGAGGCGAGTAATGTCATCTGAATCTAAATCGGTAATCTGTTCTACTCCATTAGTAACTACTCCAGTAACGTTACGCATAAATTCATCCAATAACCCGTGGGTGGCAAAATGAATAATTTTGGCTCTAGGCATCTGCGCCACTACTGTGGTTTCCTTGGCTTGACTGCCGATTAATGCTTGAGTACCTAACAACTGAGCGATGGTTTGAGCCTCTAATTCGGCTCCCGGCAAGGGAGATAAGCGAATCCCTTGGGGGTTATTTGCTTGCGGTTCTAGGGAATTGGCATTTTCTAGAAAAGTTGTAGCTTCGGGTACTCCTTTGATCCTCACCAAAGGCATGGTTGGGTTGCCGATTACTAGTGCATCTCCAGGTAATCCTTGGACTCGTTGCTGTTGCTGACGGGTGAGGGCTAGGATATTAATAGAAGGAGCAGTGGTAAGAGTATGGTTTTCGATCAGATACTTGCCAGAAGCGTCTTGCAAAGCTGGGAAAGGAACTAGAAATAGGGAGTCATCGGGAATAAAAATTATCTGTTGGTTGGGGTCTTGAGGTAAAAGATCAGCAATGGGTTGAATTAGGAGTTGGTGCAGTTGCTGTAATTGGAGATTAGCTGCCGCAGCTTCTGATGGTTCCCGATGGTCACTGGCAGCTACACTAATAACAGCACGACCCCTAACGCCTAGAGTGTTACGACT
>JAAHGR010000760.1 GCA_010672425.1 Symploca sp. SIO2E6 | reverse complement strand
AACTTCTGAGCCCATACCTTCAAGTTCGTTAGACAGGGTCTCATATTTTGGTCCGGGACCTCCTTCAAAAGGTCTTATCTTCAAAACCTCATTGTCATACTGATCATTCTCGACTGTGGAAGATACACCCACAGGTCGAGGTTCTGAGTCAGTCGCAAATTGATGCTGCCTGTTCCCACGCATTCCAGCCATTGCCTTAGTTGAGTCTCCAGTAGAGTTGTGAATATCTGGCAATGAGCTTTCCTCAGCTGCCTGTTGTGGCACGTATTCATTAGCAATACGATCTACAATCCTGAACAGATCAGCCGCTTCAAAGAAATAGGCATCTGCAATCTTTATCTTTGGATTCACCCTAGCCTCAATCTCTGCTTTTGATTTCTGGTTCCCTAGCACTTACTTTTTGCTGTCAGCAGTTACGATATCACCATGAGCTGCGATAGCGAAGCGCTGCTGCAAGCAGATCGCACTCATCCTTCCAGGATAAGACAATAACAGTAGGGTGGGCATTGTCAAAAATATACAACATTGACAAGATGATTTGCTCACAATGCCCACCACAGTCTTCTCCCTGAAGGAGGATTGGTGGGCACTCAATGGGTAATTCATCAGTTCAATGGTCGAAGATATTCAATTTGCCCACCCTACATAAGCTGCGATCGCGCAAGCGCTACTGCAAGCAGATCTCACGACAAGATCAGTTCAACCCAACCTACGGGTGATGCGATCGCACTGCTGACAACCTATAATTGAAAAGAAAAATAGTACGGTTTCTTTTGTGTTTATGGTTCAGGTTACTGGTTACCTGTACATTGTTCGAGATGACCAGATTCTCAATAATGAACCCATCATTAAGGGGACTCGAACTCCTGTGAGGGCAGTTGTTGAAACGTGGCGTATGGGAGTTCCTCCGGAAGAAATTCCCATAGGAATGCCTCATCTGACGCTGGCTCAGGTGTTTGGTGCTTTGACATATTATAGTGATCACCAAGATGAAATTAATCAATATATCGAACAAAATAAAATTCCAGATGAGTTAATTGACCCACTGGTTCAAGGGCTGTGAACAGATTATTTATCTATTTATATCTTGATGAGGATGTCAATGTTCTGATTGCGGATTTGGTCAGAGCAAAAGGCTTTGATGTTACCACTGCGCGAGATGCAGGGCAATTGAGAACCTCTGATGAAGAGCAACTTGTCTATGCGGTCAGTCAAGGCAGAGCTTTGGTAACTCATAATCGCTCTGATTTTGAGGTGTTGGTTCAAAATTATTTTTCTGCAGGTAAAACACACTATGGCGTTATCTTGGCGGTTCGTCATCCGCCGCAAGAGGTTGCTAAACGGCTCTTAGCTATTCTGAATCATGTTACGGCGGATGAGTTGCAAAACCAGGTTCGGTATATCTAGATTCGCTGTTTTGATCCCATATTCAGCGATCGCACTGCTTACAACCTATAATTGAAAAGGAAAATAGTAAAGTTTCTTTTAAGTAAGACTTGTGACTATTAAACAACTGGAAACCCAACTACTTGCTCTATCTCCCACAGATAAAACAGAAGCAATTCACCTTTTAGCCCATAGTTTAAACCAAAACTGGCGTGGCATAACTAAAACCAGAAACGTTTGTGGTGGTGATGCTTGTATTGCTGGAACTCGTATTCCTGTTTGGGTATTGGTAAATGCCCGCAATCTAGGCATTAGCGAGTCTCAACTACTCTATGACTATCCTACATTAACGGCAATTGATTTAGCAAATGCTTGGATCTATGCCCAAGTTAATCCTGAGGAAGTTGCCACTGCCATCCAAGAAAATGAGGCAGATTAATTGACGGTTCGTTTATATGCTGATGAGCAGTTTCCTAGACAAGTAGTAGAATTACTTAGTTCTTTAGAATATGATGTTTTAACAGTCCAAGAAGCTGGTAATGAGGGTTTACCCGATGAAGCAGTATTAGCTTTTGCTGTGAGCCAAAATCGCGCAGTATTAACTTTGAATCGCCGTGATTTCTTTCGTTTACATCGTTTCAATCAGGAACATTGCGGAATTATTGCTTGCGTAGATGATGGCGATCGCCAGAGAATGGCAACGAATATTGATCAGGCGATCAATGGATTAGAAACTCTCACAGGTAAACTCATTCGAGTTTATCGAGTACAACCTCCTAACTTATCACAATAATGGTGGCCAAGCGTTGACCAAAGACCTGAAAAATTTATCGAAAGCCACCAAAAGTGAAACCTAGCAGGGAGAATTGGTGTTGGGTTTCGCTTCGCTTCACCCAACCTACAAGATCATGCGATCGCACTACAAGATTTATCTCAAATTTGAGCAAAAATATCTCGCCTTAGAGTGGGCATTGTCAAAAATATACAACAGTGACAAGATGATTTGCTCACAATGCCCACCACAGTCTTCTCCCCGAAGGAGGATTGGTGGGCAAAAATGGGTAATTGATTAGTCCAATGGTGGAAGATACAGCGCTTCGCGCTGTTACGAGGTACAGTAAAATCGACGAGGAAGAAATCTATCAAATCTTGACAACTTATTCAGGTGTACCTCATTGCAGCGGTAAGCGCTGTATTCAATTTGCCCACCCTACAAGATCATGCGATCGCGCAAACGTTGCTGAAAGCAGATCTCACGACAAGATCAGCGCTCCTACTTCATCATCGATTACAAGACGCAATAGCTCAGCATCATTAAGTCGAGGACGGACAGCATCAATCACTTCGTTGAAGTAATCCATCGTTACCCAGATTTGGAAAACGTTCACGGTAGCTTGACGAGTTTTCTCGGAATCTAATAAATGATCTACTAATCGCTGAGCTGCTAGCATTTCGTATGAATCATTCAATCCCAGTTCTTCAAGATATCTCAAAGCATCTAAAACTGCCGACTTAGGAAAATCATCGGTCTGTAGGAACAGAGCTAATTCGAGGGTTTCTTCTCCTCGACCATAAAGAATTACAGCTTCAACAAGTGCATGACGAATATCACTTATTGAAGGAGTAGGCTCAAAGTCTACGTAGTTCTCTAGAACACTTAAATAATGGGATAAGATGTCGCGGGGAACGAAATCATCAAAGGCATCCAAGCAGCTTGGTTCTGGCATAGGTAATGGTCCAAAACACCTGTGTATCCAAGCTTGATCGAGCGTTTTCAAAGCTACAGCTACACGCTCTGGATCGTTTGAGTTAGGATCCGCAGTTAGTTGCATCCTTTTTGACAAATCCATCATGTCAATCACAGCTTTACCTCGATCTTGCACTAACCCTGATAACCCGCTAGGGGTTCAAAACCCCTAGCTCATAGCTAAAGTCGTCTAAAGACGACTGGGCAAGGGTTTTATGGAGCATTCCGTTTTGGAAAATGCTCATCTGAGGTAACGAAAAATCAGGGCTTTTAGACGTATTTGAACTAGTCCTTACGCCAAAATGGGATGCTCCCGGATTTTAGTCCACAAAGCGTGGACTTGAGCTATTAGCCCAGAGTTTGAACTCTGGGCGGGTTTTGGGAGTTGTTGAGAGATGACCTTGAGCTAGTGATCCAAGATTCGGATGTTGGGTTTCGCCGATTTTATTGTTGGGTAAAGTAGCGATGAATGAATGCGGCTCAACCCAACCTACGAGGGGAGCGAT